>JAJDTF010000101.1 GCA_022827265.1 Acidimicrobiia bacterium
CGGCGCGGCGGGCAGCGTGAACGAGAGCGACGACGACGGCGGTCCCGGCAACGACAGCCGCATATCCAACAAGCTCCCAGCGGGCGACTACACCGTCGAGGCCACCACCTACCGCTCCGCCGCTGCGGGCCGCTACCGGCTGAAGGCCGACACCGCCTACGACAAGACCGTCAAGATCACAGGACTGGCCGACACCGGTGCCGACGGCATCGGCGAAGTCGCCGTCGCGGTGCCGTTCACCGTCGATCCTGCGGATGCCGCCTGCACTGCCAGCCCCGCCACAGCCATGGTTGTCGACGGCACCGATGCAACCGACCGCATCCTCACAGCGGGCATCACCGCGCCGGGCAGCCTCGCGGTCACCGTCACCTGCACCGCAGTCGGCCACGCCGCCGCGACACAGACCGTGACGCTCACAGCGATCCTCGCCGCGGGCGTCACCACCGTCGGCGCCCGGGCCGTCGTCGGCGGCGAGTGCAAGATTCTCGCCCCGGCGCCCGACGGCGCCGATGTCGCCTATGAGTGCACCATGGCCCAAGGCGGCAGCTTCGACGTCGAAGCCGAAGCCACCGCCACCGGCACAGCGCTCACCGTCGCCTGGACAGCTACCGGCGGCATCGCCATAGACAGCCAATCGCAGGGCGCGGTCACGGCGGTAGTCGGCCCCGACAGCACCACCCTGCACCGTCGCACCGCCGCAGCAACGCTGAACTGCACCACCGACGGCAGCGCCACCGCCACGGCCACTCTTGGTGCCAGCGCCAAGACCGCACATGTGACCGTCAAGTGTCTGACACCAGTCGCCGTCACCGGCCTCGCCGACAGCAGTGAGACCGGCACCGGCCAGGTCGCCGTCACCGCGCCGTTCACCGTGGAGCCCGCCGGAGCCGACTGCACCGCCAGCCCCGCCGCAGCCACCGTCGCTGTGGGGACCGGCGCGGCAGACCGCACTCTCACAGCCGACATCACCGCGCCGGGCAGCCTGGCCGTCACCGTCACCTGCGAGGCCGACGGCTATGCCGACACGACACAGGCTGTCACCCTCACCGCCAAGCTCGCGGCCAGCGTCACCACCATCGGCGCCCGCGCCATCGACGGCGGCGACTGCAAAGCCGCCGACACGGTGCCTGACGGCGCTGATGTGGCCTATACATGCACCATGGCGCGAGGCGGCGACTTCGAGACCGAAGCCGAGGCCACCGCCACAGCCGCCACCGTGGCCGTGGCCTGGGCGGCGACCGGCGGCGCCGCCGTCAAGACCCAGACCCAAGGCACCGCCACGGCCGCAGTCGGCCCCGACGGCACCGTCCTGTACCGCCGCACCGCCACAGCGGCACTGAACTGCACCGCGGACGGCACCGCCACAGCCACCGCCGCTGTCGGCGACAGCACCAAGACCGCGCACCTCGCCGTCAACTGCCTGACACCGGTCGCCATCGGCGGTCTCGTAGACACCGCCAAGACCGGCAGCGGGCAGGTCACCGTCACCGCGCCGTTCACTGTCACGCCCGCGACCGCCGCATGCACCGCAGAGCCGAGCACTGCCTCGGTTGCCGACAGCGGCAACGGCAAGCGCACCCTGTCAGCGAAGCTCGACGCGCCCGGCAGCATCGCCGTCACGGTCACCTGCCGCCGGGACGGCTGGGCGGCGACATCGCAGACCGTCGCACTCACCGCCGCTCTGCCCTGCGGCGATCATCTCGGGGTGCTGCGCAGCGGCAGGGTCAGCCGCAGCGGCACCATCACCGCCGATGCGGCGTGCACTACCAAGCATCGCGGCAGCGGCACGTTCTACGCACGCCGGCACACGTTCACAATCGGCAGCCCCGGCTGGGTCACCGTCAACCTCAAGAACGCCAACGGCCAATACAGGAGCCGGCTCGACACCTACCTGATCCTGCTCAAAGGCACCGGCGCCACAGCCACCGTCATCGACGAAGACGACGACGACGGCCACCGCAACGACAGCCGCCTCACCGACACCTTCCTCCAGCCCGGCACCTACACCATCGAAGCCGCCACCTACCGCCCCGCACACACCGGCAAATACCGGCTCGAAGTCAACGCCACCATCACCGGTTTGCAAGCCAGTTACGACGCTGTCGTGGGCCGTGAGATGCGCATCGACTTCGACCTCGGTATGTACCACGCCAGGGCCACCGCATCCCACGCCGACTTCAGCGTCACGGCCCAACGCTCCGGCAGTACCGGCACACTGCTGGTGGTGTCTGACAGCACCAATGCCCGCACGGTCACCGTGTCGTTCTCCAGGGCGAGCACAAGCGGCGACGCGGCCCGGCAATCGGCCGACGAAGCTCGGGACGCAGTGGATCAGTCCACACAGCTCAGCTTCGTATCGACTTGCGGCAAGGACCAGACCGCAGACCTCGAGACCGGCGGCTGTGTCTGGGACGACACCGCCATAAGAAAGGCTCGAGGAGAGGACCGGTACGAGGTGACCAAGGCGCTGCTCGACGGGGTGTACAGGGTCGCTCACAGCGTGGTCAACGCCCGCACTGCGGAGTGCGCCATGACCGCCACTCAGCTCGCCGCGCTCATGCTCGCGATCGGGATCTACGAGACCAACCCCGTCAGCAGATTCAGCCCGGCGCGGTCGCTGATGTTCGTGTCGCGCACCGACAACGATCCGAAGCTGTATGTGAAAAACTACCGCCCGACCGAGAGAAACCCGGGCGA
Organism: Acidimicrobiia bacterium; assembly: GCA_022827265.1. Lineage (GTDB taxonomy): Bacteria > Actinomycetota > Acidimicrobiia > Acidimicrobiales > Poriferisodalaceae > Poriferisodalis. The sequence continues at coordinate 2,698 of JAJDTF010000101.1, forward strand.
TGGACCGAAGCGGGCCTTCTGGCATCCCGGCGTCGGCTACTGGCAACTGGACATCTGGGCCCTAGATCTCAACCACGCTGAACGCGCGGACGTGGACCTCGGCGGTGCCCTAGTCGCCGAGTACTTGAACGATGCCTACTGCAGTGGCGGCGAGAAGAACCTCAAGAACAGTCTCATTCAGGATGCGTGGAATGGATGCATACGGGACGGCACGAAGGGCTCGGACGGGAGATGGGTCAAGGAAGATCACTTGATCGTCGGCAGGCACGTGTGCTTCACGGCGTTCGAGAAGCTCTACTTGGGCGGCGGTCTGGGGGACTCGACCTACAAGGGTGCCGAGGGCCTGTGGGTTACGGTCAGCGGCAGAGAGGGCCTCACCAACAAGAAGGGTGGCGTGCAGGATCTGCAGTGCCGTTGGGGCAGTAGAGGCACGGGGTTCGCCTGCTGGTTGTACGACACAGAGAACCCTGAGGGACGCATAGAGAAGCACGACCCTGAAGGGGACGGCGAGCCCAACGACCCCGCATACAGGACCGTAATGGTGTGCCCGAACGGTGCCAAGACGTGCTCGAAGGAGGAGATGGTCCCCAAGTTGGTCTGTCCGAAAAGCGCCGAGACGTGCGCGGATGAGGACCAGATCAGAGTCAGGTACAAATTCCGCAGCCCGCTGGCGGCGCCGTTCGTGTCGTTCACTCATGGCTCGAAGAGGTTCGCTGTGTTCCCCGAGTCGTTCACCGGCGGCACGGTGACGTGGTTCAAGCACGTCCCGGTCGGCAAACAGGTGCGTGAGTACGAGGACGAGACGACGTGGCACGAGGAGAACTTCGACATCAACGAAGATGACACCGGCGACGTGCTGCGGGTGCAGGACACGACCAGCTTGGTCCCTGCCGGGGTCGACTCGTTTCATCCTTGGGTGGATGTCGCTGCGGCGGACTTCAGCACGGCGATGCGCAGGCGGTACCCATGAGCGGTCGCCGTACACGCAGCGGCCGATGCGGCGTGCGTGTCTGTTGGCGCGTGGTCGGCCTTGGGGTGGCTGGCTTGCTGGCAGGGGCATGTTCGGGCGATGCGCCGGTGCAGCCTGCAGGTGATCCTGTGGCGGATGCTGCGGTGGTCGAATCGCTGGTGCGTGTGCCGACGCTGACAGCGCCGGCTGCGGCGCCGGACCCGCTTGAGGAAGCGGTGTCTGCTGAGGCTGCGCCTTCGGCGACGGTGTCTGTGCCGTCCACGACTGAGGTGTCGGCGCCGACGAGCACGTGGGTGGTGTTCGAGGAGGTGGAGGAGCCGCCTGCTCCGCGAGTGTTCGACCGGGTGCGGGTGCCGCAGTCGGAGGGGGACGCGAAGGGCGCGTTCTTCTATTACCCGGGCGTGAGCACTGTCCCTGGCTCGCCTCCGAAGCGGTTCGATCACGCTGGGGCGGTGTTCGACTTGTGCCGCGTCGAGGACGCCTATTTCGGCACTTATGGCTGGCACCCGGACGAGGGCGGTGTTCCGGACGAGTACAGGCGGGACTGGTTTCGCGGCTACTCGGCCCCGGGTGACTGCAGGGGGTCTGAGCTGGCGCTCGTTCGGCCGTTGCTGAATCTGTGGCCTGAGCGCTATTTCACGTTCGACGACGGGGGGTCCAAGAGCCCGTCGTTCGCTTCTGCGCAGGAGGCGGAGGAGTGGTACGCCGCGGCGGTCGCTGGATATGGCGAGAACTCGATCCCAGCGGGCATGCTGCCAGTGGGAGTGGGGGCCGTATCGAACCCATTGACGGGTTACGGCCGAGGTTTTGTGCCGGAGGCAACGGAAGCGATCATTGAGTACTCCGATGTGGCCGATCTGCTCGATGTGGTGCGGGTGCTGCCCGGCACGGTCGCGCTCGGCGGCGACGGCGTGCTGCGCGGGATGGTGCGGAACTGGTCACGCAGCCTGTGGGCATACGGCGCTGTGGTGAGTGCCGACGGGCGTGAGTGGGCGTGGCCGCTGTCGATCCAGCCTGGTGAGACGGCGCCGTTCGAGATCGGCGGCTGGGACGGGCCCGCCGACGCGGCGCTGATCGATTTCGCGGTGACCGCTGAGATGTCGAACGACGCGGATCTGTCGCGTGCCTGGTTCTTCCACTACGACGCCTACTACGCTCTTTACTACCGGGAAGAGCATTACGGCGAGCCGCCTCCCGAGGACCAATACATATTCAAGCGATTGCGTCCGTGGTCGCACCCGGGCCTTGAGGGGCAGTGGGAGCGATCGCTGGAGCTGGGCTTGAGCCTGCACCTCGCCGAACTGAACCCCGACGGCACTGTGGCGAAGGTCCGTCAGCCCAGCTTCTCCTTGGATGGCTTTCTCAGGGAGAAGCAGCCGCACGAGTCGGACGACTACGTTCCTTGCGATCCGTCGTGGGCAAGGTTCTGCTATCCGCACTCGGAGCAGTGGGTCGAAAGAGTCATCTTCAGACTCGACCCCTCCGAAATCGACGCCTTTCAGGTATGGGTGGGCATGCCGCATCCTCGGGCGGGCCAGTGAACAGGGCCGCCAGACCGGTCTTGCTGCAGCGGCGTGAAGTCTGTGCGCGAGATCGCCGCGGGCCGGCTTGGTGGCGCGCGCTGGGCGTGTTGGCGGCTGTGGCGGTGCTCGGCTGGGGCTGCACCGGCGACGGCGCCGAGCCGAACGCGGACGCCACGCGCGAGGCCACGGTCGCGGCGACAGCGGTGATGCCGAACGCGGCTGAGACGACGGACCGGCCAGTGCCGGTGGTGTTGCGTCCCGGTGAGGGTGTGGCGGTGAGGGCTGCTGGGGGGCTGGGGCCCGTGCCGGCCTTTGTCGGGGAGGTGCATCGGCAGCTGCTGGCAGAACTCGGCTACTCGGTGTCTGATCCAGCGGACTTGGTGGTGGCGCGCTCGGGCGTGGCGTTTCTGTATCTGGCCGAGGGCGAGTTCGACGTGTGGTTCGACGGCCGTTTTCCGGCCCACAATGTGTGGCTGGAGGGGCAGCGCTTCGACGGTTCCCGGGTGGGGGACCATGTGACGCTGCTGGGTCGGCACCATCGGGCTGATCTGATAGTGGGCTGGCTGATCAGCAAGGGCTTCGCCGAAGAGCACGGCGTGTACACCCTCGACGCGCTGGATCGCGATCCCGTCGCGGTGGCGGCATTCGACACCGCCGACGCGGTGCCGGGCAACGGCAAGGCCGACATCTCGGCATGGTCCGTCGGGGCGTTGCCGGGCGACGTGGCTGCAGCGCAGGCGGCCTTCTCAGGGTGGGACAACATCGCGGTGGCGAGACTCGGCTGGGACGACCGCGTCGAGGGTGCCGTGAGTGCGGTGCAGCAGGGGGTACCAGTGATCGTCGTGGCGAGTTCACCGTCGGAGCTGGTCGCGAAGCTGCGCCCCGGCCACGAGGTGTACTGGCTCGGCATCGAGGACTTCCTGGACGACTCCAACCCGCTGGGCCATCCCGACGGGGAGCTGTTCTCACAAGCGACTCGCGGACTCGACGGTGCCGGCGGCCACGCGCCCCTCAGCCCTGACGAGTGCCCCTCGGCTGCAGTCGATCCACGAGGGCTGTGTCCGCTGGGCTGGATCGCCAGCACCCGCGCGGTCGCGGCCAGAGCCGAGTTCGTTGCGTCGAACCCTGCTGCTGCGGTTCTGCTCGATGCTGTGTTCGTGCCAGCAGCGGACATTTCCCAGGCGCTCGTGCGTGAGGCCGAAGGCACCGACCCAGCGGCGCTCGCGTCTGAGTGGATCGCCGCCAATCGCGCGTCGGTCGAAGAGTGGCAGGCCGCTGCCCGCGCGGCGGCGGACCGGCCATGACGGCAACAAGCATCCGTGGTGCCAAGAGGGCACCGGGCTGGCATAGTGATTGCGGAAGAACGGAGGGCGAACTCGGCGAACTCTACTGATAGCTGCGAGTGATTGAGTCGTGCCCGGCGGGCTGGTCCGATGATGGCATCCAGTGCCGGTTCGACACCGCGAATCGGCGGATATCGACCAGATCGTCTCGAAGCGGAGGACCCGTTTCTGCTCGTCCTTCAGCGGAGCGCTCAGCTGTCACCCTGATATGCGTAAGCCACTTCTGTCCTTTTTGAGTAACGCGGGCTGGTTCGCCGAGAATTACGGCACCGGTTATGGAGAGCTTGAATTATTGGTGACCGAGGCACAACGGGATACGCTTCGCTCAACTGCAGTTTCCATTACGAAGGCAAGGCGCTGGACATATATTGGCTTGGCTGGAAGGAAGGCAACCGACGCACCGCGTCGCGGCCGTGCAATGGCGCTGGTGAGGCAACGGGTGTGACGTCTCGAAGACGGCTTGTCGCGGTAGAGGCAGGACTGCGCAAGTGGTTTAGCTACGTACTCAACCGGAATATCGATAAACATCAACATCACTTCCATGTCGACAACGGTTGTCCCGGCGTAGCCTTAAGGGTCAGAAATCCCGCTACGCTTGGGGCAGACGAGCCCAAATGGCCCTATACATCGTGCAACTATTTCATCCAAGACTGCATCAGTGCATTTACGGATATGCAGGTAGACTACGATGGATCCTGGAACGTTGCAACTGTCAACGGTCGAAAAACTCAAGAAGGCTACAAGACTCTGTTGTCCGATTTCGGCATGGAGTTGTTGAATCCGACCAAGAATGTGAATGAGTATTTCTTGTTTCTGGATTATGTCATGATACATGGCTTTGCCGACAAACGCGCTGGAGCGTTTCGATGGGAGGGATATGCAACATTTCCTCCGGACTAAGCCACGGCGCTTGCGTCGAACAGCGGTAGTCTTGTTCGCGGGTGCAGTCATCATATGCGGGGTGATCGGTACGTTGGGGACGACGAGTGGGCGGCATGCTTTGGCTCAATCCGGGTCGAGAGATGCACAGGTGCCACCCGAATGGACTAAGGCACCGAAGTATCCTTTTCGAGGTGCGATAAAGTTCGAGTCGCTTCACAACAATAGAACTTTAGAAGGCACAGGTTACCTGCAATATTGGGACGATGAACGCGCAATTATTGAAAGTGTCCTCTTGGGCCGAGTCTCACACGGATGTCCGAATGAGCCTTCTGTGTCGGACAGCGGTGTAACCTATACAGACTTCGATATGGGAGAATCAAGCCATTTTGGTGTGCCATGGGGAGATACCGCGTATCCACTCTATTGGACGCCAAATGACGAGTTGGTCGGTCCCTTCCCTGAGTGGTTGCAAGCGCGGGTGCTGGCTACGACTGACTCACTGTGGATGGAACTTTCGATTGGGGAGCGTACGGCCTGGTTTGACTTAGAGAATCGCGCGGAGCTGAAGTTAGTGGATCATGCTGAGCCTGAAGTCGGCGACAGAAGAACCTCGGAGCTATACGACGGTCCTTTTGTCGGATTCGGTGGTACCGACGGGCGCAATTTTGCGATAAGGCTCTACTCAGGAGTTGAATCGCCATGCAGCGACTACAGCTATATTTTCGACGGCATATCGGGTGATGTGGTTGCATGCAGTTGGTCGGCGGGAGGGCCAGTGCTGTGGAATCAGACGTGGAATCAGACAATGGAGGCAAGTGGATCGAGTTTTTTGTTGCCGGAATCGCCGGTCGTCTTAGAATGCGCTTCCTTCAGCGTGTCGCTGTTGGCTGGCCGCCAATGAGCATGAGTTGTGCGATGAGTCGCTGTGTTCAGTCCCGCAGGTATGCTCTGCTCACAGCGTTCATGGCACTAGTCGGATGCGCGTGTTCTGATATCCCGGCCAAACAGTCGGCTGCTACTGCTACGACAGCAGTAGTAACGGTGACAGCCTCTACATCTGCAATGACGATGACTGGCCTAGACATCGTGGATGACCGTGCAAGTGATGTCATCAAACAACCAGATGGGGGAGAAGCATCGACGAGTCGGGCGACGCCCACTCGTATGCTTGAAGTCGATTGGACAGCGCAGCGCTACTTTGAGTATGGCCCGGCGCCTAAGTGGCCATTCCAAGGGATTGTTCAGCTCTACATCCCCTCGTGGAGTTCAGGAGTGACCGAAGATCCCAGCCAAGGATGGCATCTACGGTATTTGGGATGGTCGGCTGACGGCGAGGTTGCCACGCAGGTGCCGCTCGAGGATCTCGATCTCGGCTGTATGGGCCATGTCGCAATGGTGTCCCACGGCCCTGAAGGCATTGAAATTGGTGAAATCACAGCGGATGGCAAGACCGGCGATGCTTTCTACCACGTGCCATGGGGTGGCACGGCGCAACATCAGCAACAACCCACCGACGAACTGATCCGCGAGGCCGCTGATCGGCCTTCCAATATGGATGTCGTGATTTACGGAAACCAATTGACGTTGTCTGATGGAGAGTTGCAGCAGGTCATCGATCTCCGGCCCGATGGCCACAAGACACCGTGGACAGCACAAGCTCGTCACGACGGCGAGTTGCTCATCGTCACCGTGCATCCAGCACATTTGCCGTGTTACTCAGGCGTAAGCTGGATCTCGCTAGCCAAAACAGGCCAAATGCTGTCCTGCGGGGCCAATACTTGGGCCACCCGCTGGATCCAGCCTGCCGGGGACCTCTCGAACAATTTGGTACTGCCGGACCTTGCATTAGCAGACGATTATCTCATGTGCGCTCGTCGCCTTGACCTTGAGACCTTACCAGTTAGCGTCGTTCCAAGTACCCCGTGAAATGGCTCGTCGCGGCGACCTCTGTAGGCGTGAGAATGGACGATCACGACCGCTGCGTCGTCTGGCAATTGCCTTTCTGCTCGCGCTGGTAGCCTTCATTTCGTGCATTGCGATACCGCAAGGTGCAGCTGCGACAGACAGAGCGAGGCTCGTCACTAGTGCGATGGTGACACGAGCACCTGATGCGCCGTTCCACGGCTTTGTTGTGTTGAACGACTATAATAAGTCTGTGGATCGCTCTTTGGATCATAGCCATTCCGTGAGGGATGATCGCTTTGTCCTTCAATACTGGGATACCCATACGGGGTTGATGTATATCGTGGATTTGGGGGTGAAGGCAGGCAAGCTCTATTGGTGGTTGCGAGTGAGTTGAGTGTAGACGGCTGCTGCTGGTTGCCAGTTGTGTATTCGGCGGGGCATCCAGTTGAGGTTGTCCTCGATGACCGCGAGCCGCAGGGGGCTGAGGTCCAGCGGTGTGCCTTTGGGCAGCCATCTTCTGAGCAGTCCGTTGGTGTGCTCGTTGGTGGGGCGCTGCCAGGGCGCGTGGGGGTCGCAGAAGAACACCTCGATGCCCAGCGCGTCCTCGATGTCGGCCCAGCGGGCCATCTCGCGGCCTTGGTCCCAGGTGAGGGTGCGCACGAGACCGGCGGGCTGGCGGGCGAGCGCAGCGGTGACCGCCCGGGCGACCTGTGGCGCCCGGTAGCCGTGCGGCAGGGGCACGACCAGGGTGTGGCGGCTGACGCGCTCGACGAGGGTCGCGGCGGCGGTCCGGTTCTGTCTGCCGACGATCAGGTCGCCTTCCCAGTGGCCGGGCTCGGACCGCCCGGCCGCGGCGGCTGGCCGCTCGCGCAGCGGCCGGAACCTCCCCAAGGGGCTGGCCTTTTCGGTGTGTCTGCTGCGCGGGCGGCGACGGCGGCGGCGGCGCGGCAGCAGCTTCCACGCCTTGGGGCCCAGTCCGCGGCCGCTGTACGCGGCCCGGTAGATCGTCTCCGCGCACACCCGCCGCCCCACGCCGGCCAGATCGGCGCTGACCGCGTGCGGCGACCAGCCCCGCCGCAGCCGACGGCGCACCCGCGAGGCAAGCCCGCGGTCGGCTTCGAGCTTGCCGGCGCGAGGCCGCCGCGCCCTCGCCCCAGCGGCGGCATGCGCTGCCTCGGCCCGGTACACCCCATCGGCGTCTCGTCCGCGGCACAGCTCGCGCCAGATCGTCGAAGGATGCCGGCCGAGCCCAGCAGCGATGTCCTCGCAGCGGACTCCTTCCGATCTCAACGCCTCAATACGAGCGCGCTCCAACGCGCTCAGCCGTGCTGCCATACTGGACACCTCCACTGGTGGTTGCTCCGTACCAAGACCGGCCATCATGACCGATCACTCGCAACCACCAGTGGAGTTCGCCATCTCTTACGCACACCGAACATTCGCGTGGGGTTCCGACGCACGCGGCAAAGCACACGTCCACGTCATCATCCTCGGCCTCGACGCTGCCGAACACGCCCCAACGGACCGACCGCTGTACACCTACCCCGATATCAAGGGCGAGCCTCTCGTCGGCACCAGCAAAGCCATCACGCCCTACCTGCTTGACGGCACCAGACTCAAGAATCCGCACTTGGCCGTCAAGGAGGAGGGTCGGCCGCTCAACGGCATGCGGCGACTGCTCACCGGTTCCCAGCCGATCGACGGAGGCCACTACACATTCAACAGTGACCAGCGAGCTGACTTCTTGGATAACGAACCCGGTGCCGCCCCCTTCATGCGTCCGTATATCGGTACCCGCGAATATCTCCACGGCCGTGGTCGCTGGATCCTCACCCTCCACGAAGCGCCGCCCGCCGTGCTGTCGAGCCTGCCGCTCATTCAAGAGCGAATCAAGGCCGCTCGCGAATACCGGCAAGCCAGCCAACGGGCATCCACTCGGCAACTGGCACAGACGCCCAGAGAGTGGCAGGTCAATGTGCTGCCGGAGCAGCCCTTCTTGGTGCTACCCGAAGTCAGCTCAGAACGACGAGAGTACATACCATTCGGCTGGCTTGAACCACGGCAAGCTCTATTGGTGGTTGCGAGTGAGTTGAGTGTAGACGGCTGCTGCTGGTTGCCAGTTGTGTATTCGGCGGGGCATCCAGTTGAGGTTGTCCTCGATGACCGCGAGCCGCAGGGGGCTGAGGTCCAGCGGTGTGC
>JAJDTF010000138.1 GCA_022827265.1 Acidimicrobiia bacterium
CCTTCCGATCTCAACGCATCAATACGAGCGCGCTCCAACGCGCTCAGCCGTGCTGCCATACTGGACACCTCCACTGGTGGTTGCTCCGTACCAAGACCGGCCATCATGACCGATCACTCGCAACCACCAGTGGAGTTCGCCCACCCTCGGTGCCAAGCAACAAGCTGAGAATCCTGCTCGACGCCACGCTCGCCGAGTTCGCACTCTTGAGCTCCGCGATGCACATGGCATGGGTCCGAGCCGTGGCAGGACGCCTCGAGAGTCGCTACCAATACTCGGTCGGGATTGTCTACAACACCTTCCCCGCGCCCAAAGGCTTCAGCGACGGCAGCACGTCAGCCAAACTCGACGCTCCCGCTCAGGCAGTGCTGGACGCTCGCGCGGCGCATCCCGACGCCACCCTCGCCGAGCTCTATGACCCCGATCTCATGCCGACCGACTTGCGCAAGGCACACCGCGACCTCGACCGCGCCGTTGACCGCCTCTACCGCTCCCGTCCCACCTTCAAATCAGAATCTGAACGCCTCCAACACCTTTTCGGCCTCTACGAACAAATGACCGGCACCCTCCGCCCCTGACCGCAGAAGCAACGCCGCGCCACTCGCAGACTCAGCAGGCATGACGGGGTCTGGCTCTCCGGGCCATCCCCCGATCCGACGAGGACGGGATCCCAAGAGCCAGCACATTCGCTGGCAATAATCGGCCAATGCGTGTGCAGCCGGTCCACAGCCGAGCGGCGGCGTCTGGGGCGGACATGATCGGAGTGAGGTGAGAAGGCGCATCCATTGGCCGCTGGCAGTCGTCCTTGCCGTTTCTGCATTGGTGCTCCTGCTCATCGGAGTCGCCGGTGACGGGTGGACCCTTCAGTCTTGGTCGAACGCATTGTTGGCATTCGCGGCCGGGTTGATAGTTCTACTTGTGGGAGTCGTCTTGGAACCGCGCCTCGTCCGTCGAGTTGAGGCCGCTGTGAGCGACGCTGTCCAGGTGGAGACGGCCCCACTGGCCCAGCGTTTGATGGACTTGGAGACACTGGCAACCAGTCAGGCCGAACAACGCCGGGCAGTAAGTGACGAGATAGCGGCGGCGGTGACGGAGCTTCGTTCCGCTGCCTCTCGCGAGACCGTCGCTAACGCGTTGAGGCTGGGCGAGGAGTTGCGGCTGTTCGACCCTCACATGTTCCGGCTGCGCACCTCGGCGGACGTGCAAGGGCCGGACTTGTTTGCATTCCTGATGGAGTACGGCAGCGTCTCAGAACTGTGGCTGAATTTTGGCCCAGTGCTATTCGGTTCGCTCGATCCGACAAAGTGGGACCCCCGCTACGGCCCTGATGAGGAGAACCCGGTCGGGGTGCTCTGGCAGCCTGAGCAGTCGGCCACGGACATCGTCGGGACTCTTGAACGCCATCTGCTCGCCGACGACATTGACGGAAGGGACGAGTTTGGCTTCGCCAAAGCACTCGACGCGCTCGCGCGCAGTCTCCAGATCGCGTTCGCCGCACGCTCCGGAGACGACAAATCGGCAGGTCCCCGTGGACCGCTGATCTGCCTGGTCAATGACGAATGGGCCATCACAGCGGAGGGTCTTCAATCGCTACTCGCGGACTGCCACTACCCGATCGGCGACGATGTGCCCACGGACACGCTGTGCCCTTCTCGTCACTCGTCTCATCTCTGGGACGACGCAATCGGGTACTTCAATGCGCGCCGACAAGCCATCACAGCTCTGAGCGAGGCCATGGTCGCGTATGACCTCGCCAACTCCTAGCCGACAGATGCCTCCCCAGCCTTGACGGCGTTAGCGACTGACGCCGACCGAGTAGCCAGACGCACGGGTTCGCCGATCGGTGCATCGCCGACGGGCCGCTCGTTCGTTGACGACGGAGAAGAAACGCCCGTCCGCCGGGGCTACTCCGACTCAGTTGTACCTGCGCCCAGTCACCCTCATCAAGCCCGTGAGTTGAGCCATGGTCGGTATCGCGCAGCACCGTAGCGAGCCGCCGTCAAGAGATCTTCCATTTCAACGACGAGCGTCTCATGCATGTCCGAGTCGGCTTCAAGCAGGGAGTCGACGTCCTTCCGATTAGCCGTGCGCCTCACAATTCTCTTGGCGGTCTTGCACTCGTCGAATGGCTGTGGCGGGGACGGAGACAGTGCGTCTTCGGGGCGGGCGATGATCGGGTCGCATCGCAGCGCGATCGAGACCAGATCTTCGCACGGAGCGCTCTCGACCACGCGATAGCCGAGCGTGCTTGCCAGCACGACCTGGCTAGTTCTTGAAGCCTGAACGAGTTTCGCGAGCCACTTGCCCAAAGCCACGATCATGAGCTTGAGATAGTCGGCGTCGGCGCACGCAGAGGCGTCGATGGTCTCCACATCGAGCCCCAGGAGTTGCTGGCACTCCTCGGCGAATCCGTCGCAGGTGCATATGTTGTCGTGGAAGCACTGCAGAATCGCCGCTTCGGCGTCGGGATCGAACGTATTCGGGCCGATTCGAGTCGTGATGAGCAGCAGCCAAGGTGTCAAGCTGTGCGCCTGCAAGGCCGTCACTTGGCTCAAGGCGTTATAGATCGACTGGTGAATCGTGGGCGAGTCGGATGCCAGTCCATTGCACAGATCGATATTGACAACATCGAACGGCCCGAGGGTTCTTGCACGCTTCCATGCAATCGAGGTCTCGTCGCTGATGCGCCGGAAGTCGTCCTGAATCACATCCGACTGCTGCTCGACGTTCGGAAGCCGGCGCACCTCGTAGAGCGAGATGTCCAGCTCGCGCCGGGCGGGGCTGCGGGGCTGCGCTTCTGAATTGAACCCGAGGAAAATTAATGGCCTGCCGTCTGGCCGGCATATCTGCTCATACAGGTACCTAAGGTCGATGAGGTCGGTGCCCGGCAGGCCCAGATAACGGAGAGGCTCCTCAATCGGTCGATCGGCATACAGCCGCTTAACCTGCTCGGCCCACTGCTCGCGTCGTACGAATTGCTTCCTCGGCCGATGCCATGGCTTGAACTCTCTCCGCTCTAGTTCGGTGGGGTCGTAATCGAGAGTGCCGAAAATGCCCGCGACAAGTTCATCGTTTTCGCCCGAGGTATCGCTCACTACGCAGATGCCTCGAGGATCTCGCGCATGCCAGCCAGAAGCCGCTCTTGCTGGCGCTCCGAGAGGTTGTCGAGCACGTCGAAGGCAGCGAGCAATTGCACCAGTGCTTCCATCTGTTTCTCGGCTGTCATTTCCGCGGCTGTGGGCCGAGCGGTCTTTTCGCCGAGAATGGGCTCCCGCCGGAATCGGTAGGTGCCAGGTTCCTCGAACAGCGATTCGTCGCGTTCTTCGGCGAAGACGACGTGGGGCGGCTCTGCGCCGGGGTCGTCAGACTCCTCCCGCCATGCCTTCCGAGCGACGTTCGATAGCGCAGCCTGTTGCTCTGCTTCGGCGACAGCCTTGCGGTCGGTCCGAATTTCGGCGGCAATTCGCTTTTGCTCGGTCGCGACGCGCCGAAGTGTGGCATGCAGCCACCGAGTGATGTACACGGCGTGCGGGTGCGCGAAGTTGAACGACTCCCGGTCGATGTTCAGTGCTGATTCGAAGCCTTGAGAGACAAATATCTCGCAGGTGATCTGCCTGAGACGGGTCTGCTCGGATACCTGGTAGCGAATGAAAGTTGGATCGAACAACGTTCCGCTGGAGCCGTGCACTCGAGCCAGGACGCCTTGATGTTCAGTGGGCGCAACCTTCGGTGCCCAGATCAGGTATGCCTCGAACTCAAGCGGTCCTGCGGACAGCTCATGAGGGATGCCCTCGAACTCCTCGCGGCAACGGCCAACGAACAGGATCGGCTTGCGAACGGCATGGGCGGTCATCGGCAGGTCCGTGAACTTGACGGGCCGAGCGAGACGCAGGTCGTCGATGTAGACGGCGAAGTCATCGCCGACACTGGCGCCATGTCCGATCGAACGCGTCTCAAGGATCGTCTCACCTTCGGCCAACTCGAACCTCTGGGCCGCTGTTCTCGTCGCCTTCGGGATCTCGTAGAGGTACATCCCGTCGCCTATGGCTAGTTCGAAGGGGCTCCCGAGCACGTAGGGCGCAGGTATGGACAGGCTGAGCTGCCACACCATTTGCAGGTAGTAGTCGAAGATGTCACGGAGCCGCGGATTTGTCGACTTCCCCTCGACCTGGCCCCAAACGGCGTCAACCAGTTTTCTGAAAGCGGCATCGGGGTCATCGCCGGGTGACCAAGGCAGGCAGTCGTAGGGGTCTGCATCGCCCTCAAGACGTGATGGGTCGTCGCGCTTGACCCGCCCGATGTGAAACGCCGGGGGCTCGACCGCTCGCGATTCCTCTGTTTCCAGCGACGGGTCCGCGTCGATGGCTGCCCACACTTGGTTGCTGCGAAGCGTGTCACTGGTTTGAGGCCGGATGCCGGTCAGCGTGATCGTTGTGCCGTGGGCCTCTGGGTCCGAAGCTGGCTCGCGCCAGATCTGCACGAGACCTGCTTCGTACTTGCCTTCATCGTCAGTCTCAGGCGGGCCGTCATCTGAATACTGACGAAGCACGACAGACGCGACGGTGAGCCAATCGTCTCCATGTGTCTTGGTGACAAGGTGAAACCGGTTGGTGAGCTGGCTCACCGAGAACAGCCCAATCCCAATCTTGCCGATCAGCCGTCGACCGCTCGGGCTGTGCATCGGGTCGCCTCGGCCTGTGATGCCCAAGTCGCTGCCGTCTGGTGATCTCTTCGCGCTGCCGCCGATGTGATGGAGCAGGTACGCGAGCGCATCAGGCGTCATGCCGTTGCCGTCGTCTTCGATCGTCAACGTCTCGAATCGTGGCCGATCGGTCTTGATGACCACTTGGGTCGCGTCGGCGTCGTACGAGTTAGACACCAATTCTCGAATAGCTGACCCCGGTTGCCGGTAGATCCCGTCAGTGACGCGGGCCAACACGCGCTCATCGGTTGTCAGGCGAGCACTGGCCGGCTCGTCCCGAGTGCTGGCCCTGATCTCCGCGGTCAGCTTGGCGTCAGCGGCCGCCTGAGCATCGGGCTCGGGGCTCACGCCGCGTCCAATGACTCAAGAAGCTGCCTAGCAATCGCTTCCGAGAGCGCCGGCGGCACTGCGTTCGCTACCTGCAACGGTTGCGTGGAGCGCGGACCGCAGAAGAAATACTCATCAGGAAAGCCCTGGATGCGGGCCGCCTCGCGAACCGTGATCGTGCGGTGCTGCTCAGGATGCACCGGCAAGGCTCGATGCCCTGCCACCAACGTGCGGGCTGAGTCGCTCTCGAGCCGCCGGTACGAGATCGGACCTCCGCCGGCCGGAATCGCTCTTATTTTCTCGACCACTCGCGGGGAATGTGCCATCGCTTGGGAATTCAAGACAACCTGTCCGTTCGGGAGCCGCAGCCGTTCCGCCCCCGCGCCGGGCTCAAGACGTGGCAGGTCTTCCAGACGCTCTGCCAGAGAGGGCGTCTGTGGCAGCGACGAATCCGACGCACTGTCGTCGGGTCGCGTGTGCGTGGGTGGCGGCGACTCAGGTAAGTCGATCCCCCGCTTTACCCCGACGAAGAAGAGCCGCTGGCGATTCTGCGGCACGCCGAAGTCGGATGCTCGGAGAGCGACGGGCTGCTTCCAAGTCCGGTACCCACATCGCTGCAGCGAGAAAGTGATCTTGTCGGTGTATGTGAAGCCATTGACGCGGCGCAAGCCGGGAACGTTCTCGACCACGACCGATCGCGCACCAAGCTGGCGAGCGATACGTCCGACGTGCCGGAAGAGAAGGTTCCGCTGATCATCGACATCGCGTGAGCCGGCCGCTGAGTAGCCCTGGCAGGGCGGCCCGGCGATGACCGTCGCCGGAGCCATCAGGTTCGGCAGCCAAGTTCGCAGTCCGTCCGCCGTGACTTTCTCGACTGAGGCCTCGAGCACGGGCACGCCCGGATGATTCAAGCGATAGGTCTGCGCGGCGTTCCGCTCGATCTCGACAGCCGCCACGATGCTGAAGCCAGCCCGCTTGAAGCCCAATCCGAGCGCACCGGCACCACCGAAGAGATCAACCGCAGTGTGGACCCCCCGCTGGGACGCGACGCGACTGCGGCCCGTTTCACAAAACGACACGAGTGGGCAACTCGCGCAGCGCGGTTCGGGGTCGGTGCAGGCAACGCGGCTGTGGATCATCAGATGCCGCACCAAGCCGGGGCGGTCCTTCTTCGGAACCATGCGTACGAACGCACTGACTTCGGTGACGGTCGGGCGATGGCTGGCCGTACCGATGCGCTCAAGCAGTCGACCGACATGCCTGTCGGTGGCGATATCACACTCGCACGCGGATGCGCATGGCACCCGGCCGTCATCTGCGGAGTCGGCATCGGGCGACTCCGAGGGTGTGCCTTGCGACCGGCGTCCCGAGCGATCCACACTTCGGCGGGATCGGCTGGGGCATTCGACACGATCCCAGTTCTCCCAATTTGCATACGTCGCCTTCAGGAGTTCGGCCACCCGGTCAGCGACGGCAGGCCAAGGCATCGCACCGAGTTCGAGCGGTTCTGTTCGCGCGGCCACGGTCAAGTCACCCCTGGGCAATAGCTGTCGACCTGATGACGCATCACGATCTCCGTAACACCACCGCACGTCACCCTATTGGCGCTCTGGGTTGGCGGAAGTCTCGTATATCGATGATTACCCATGCTCGCAGGGGGGTGTACTCGAACGAGGTTTCCGCGCTGGCCTAGTTGAGCTGGGCCCAGAGGCGTGTTGCTGCTTGGCGGAGGTGGTCGGCGTCGCTGCCGCCGAACCGGTCTGCGGCGCATTCCAGCGTGCGTGCACCCTCGTCAGGCCGTCCCAGCGTGGCGAGCGCTTGTCCAAGTCGCATGAACTCGTCGATCGGACAACCAGGCAGCCGGGTCAGCAGTTCCAGCACGGCCAACATTGAGGGCGCATCGGGTTGGCGCAGGTGCAGCGTGCGCAGGTTGTTCAGTATGCGCAGCAGGATGGCCTCGGGCGGCGTCGGCTGCAGGAACGCATTGTCGAATGCCTGACGTGACTCGAAGCGGGCAAAGATCGCTGCCGCGCCGGCCCGGTCGATGACGCAGCCGTCGAAGGCATCGATGAACACCTCCGGGTCGGGCGTGCCGACCAGGAAATGACCCGGCATGCCGACCCCGTGCAGCACGACTCCAGCACGGCGAGCCACCTCGATGGTGACCACCGCCAGCGTGATCGGGATGCCGAGCCGCCGCGAGACCACCAGGTCCAAGTAGCTGTTGGCCGGATCGGCGAAGCGACCCCGGTTGGGCCCGAAGCCCTCCTGGCTGAAGAGCAGATCGACGACTGCGTCAGGCGTGGGTTCGCGCACCGCCGCGCCGAGGCGGTCGAGTTCGGCCAGCGCGGCAGCTTCGTCGACCGGGTCGGCCCGGCAGTGGGAGGCGATGGCCAACGCCGCCCGGTCGAGCGGTACCGGTTCGCTGGCGGCCCACTCGGCGAAGGCATCCACCGGCGACCGATGACCGTCAGGAGGGTCTGGTGCTCCCGCGTCGCCGTCTGACATCGATGTGACGGTACCGGTGGCAGCACCCGGTGCCATCTCGGCAGCTGCACCGTTGCTGCGCCTCGCCGGCCGATGTATCAAGCAGGCGAGCGGCGATACTTGCGCTGTGACGTCGCGGCATCCGTACCTGGACGGACCCTCTCCAGTGCCGATAGCCCACCGTGGCGGCAGCGCCGTCTGGCCGCAGAACACGATGGCCGCCTTCGAAGGCGCCGTCGGCCTCGGCTACCGCCACTTAGAGACCGATGTGCAGGCAACATCCGACGGGGTGCTCGCCGTCTTCCACGACGACCTGCTCGCTCCAACCTCGGACCTCTACGGGCGCATCTCGGAGATGACCTGGAGCGAGGTGTCCCGGGCACGCGTCGACGGCGAGCCGATCCCCCGGCTCGAAGAGCTGCTCGACGCCTTCGACGACGTGCGCATCAGCATCGATCCCAAGACCGATGCCGCCGTCGAGCCGCTCATCGAGGCATTGAAGCGCCCAGGCGTGCTGGATCGGGTATGCGTCGGTTCGTTCTCTGACGAACGCTTGGAGCGGGTAGACCAGATATTCGGTGACGCTGCCTGTCTGAGTCTCAGCCCGCGAGAGATCGCCCGCCTGCGGGTGCTGAGCCTCGCGGGGCTGCCCATGCGGCCTCGCCGGTCGGCCCGACCGACGTCAACAGACCGCGAGCCCCGCGACCGACCCTTCCGGGGACGAATTGCCTCCATTCCACTGAGGCAAGGCCCCGTCCCTCTCGCGACCCGACGGCTTGTCAACTTCGCCCATCAGATTGGACTGAAAGTGCACGTGTGGACCGTTGACGACCCAGCTGAGATGGACCGCCTGCTTGAAATCGGCGTCGACGGCATCATGACGGACGAACCGAAGATCTTGCTCGAAGTCTTGGCGAGGCGAGAACCCGGACCCCCAGCCGACGAGGCGAGCAAATGAGCGCCGGAGTGATCGACGAGGCCGTCCTCGACGATCTTGCGAGCATCGTCGGCCCAGCGCACGTACTCAGCGACCCGGAGCTCACTTCTGGATATGCAGTCGACTGGACGCGTCGCTTCGCCGGCTCCACACCGCTGGTCATTCGACCCGGCGATACCGCCGAGACCGCCGCCGCAATTGAAGTGTTGGCAGATGCCCGCATCGCCGTCGTGCCCCAAGGCGGCAACACGGGACTCGTGGGCGGCAGCGTGCCTCTCGCTGGCGAGGCCGTGCTCTCGACGCGACGCCTCGACAGATGCGAAACAGTTGACGAACTCGCGTCCCAAGTGACGCTGGGTGCAGGCGTCACGCTGGCTGACGCCCAGGCACACGTCACGACGTGCGGTCTCAGCATCGGCGTGGACCTTGCTGCACGCGACTCGGCAACAATCGGCGGCATGGTCGCGACGAATGCCGGCGGCATCAATGTGCTGCGCTACGGCGCAATGAGAACCCAAGTCGTAGGCATCGAAGCCGTTCTCGCCGACGGCACGATCGTGAGCCACCTCGCCGGTCTAGAGAAGGACAACACCGGCTACGACCTCGGGAGCCTGCTAGCCGGCAGCGAGGGAACGCTGGGCGTTATCACCCGGGTTCGGCTACGGCTCCACCCCATCCAGCCCGAGAGGGCTACTGCTCTGCTGGCCTTCGAGACCACCCAGGACGCAGTTACAGCCGCCGCTGCACTACGCCGCAGCGTCGGCTCGCTCCACGCGTTGGAAGCCGTATTCGAGGGAGCGATGGCGGTGGTGTCGGCGCATCTGGGCGTGGCACCGCCCGTCGGCAACTTGGGTGATGGCACCGGCGACGCGGCATGGCTGCTCGCCGAAGCCGCCGCACGCAACGATCCCAGCGATGAACTCGGCGCTGCAGTCGAAGAGCTGTCTGGTCTCGTAGTGGATGCGGCAGTTGCTCTCGACCCCGGAGCCCGCAAGCGGTTGTGGGCATTCCGTGAGAATATCACCGAGGCCATCTCTGCGTCCGGCATCCCCCACAAGCTGGACGTGACCTTGCCGGCAGCCCGACTCGCCGAATTCGTCGACGGAGTGCCCGACGTCGTCCGAGCGGCTGACCGCCACGCGGTGCCGTTGCTGTTCGGCCACCTCGGCGACGGAAACGTGCATGTGAACGTGCTCGGCCCCGGCGGGTCTGAACCTGCCGAGGCCGTGGACGGCGCCGTGCTGCGCTACGTCGCCGATCTCGGCGGCAGCATCTCGGCCGAGCATGGCATCGGAGCCGCCAAGCTCTCCCAACTGCATCTCAACCGCACCGAGGCCGAGTTGGCCGCCTTTGGTGCCATCAAGCGGGCGCTCGACCCGGCCGGCCTGTTCAACCCCAACGTCCTGCTGCCGCCGAACGCTTAGGGGAGCCGATCACGCGTCGACGAGTTCGGCAATGCGGTGATTCTCGATCTGATGCTCGACAACGTACGGCGAGACGCCGAATTCTTCAGCCAGATCAGCGATTTGGTCCCGGTCGACTAGCTGGTCGAAGATCCTCTCACGAAGGGCCGTGGACGGGGCCAAGAACTCGGCTGCGAAAGCTCGATTGCGCTGCTGCCGTTCAGTGCTGGCCTTGGTGACAAGCGAGTCGGCATCGGTGGTCATTGTCTCAGCAAGTGCACGGCAGAATTGGAATCGCCAGCCCGTCTCCCCAGATGCACGCAATCCGATCGATGCGGTGTCCTGGTTTCGGCGTCGCACCACACCGTCAATGAGACTCAGTGTCTGAAGTGGCGCTATTGGATGAATGATGCGCTCAAACGCCGTCGGGTCGTGACCCAAGGCTCGGGCAAGCGTCGCTGTGTTTGCGATGAGCTCGCCGTCCAAATCGAGTGACTGCCGAAGCTGCCTAGCAAGTTCGTAGCCCTGCCGCCACGGTTGCTTCGAAGCGCTCCAGCGGCCCCCCGCACCCAGCAGTTGTTCGCCAAGGCGTAGTTCATTGCGCCTAGCAGCGCCCATGGCGTCCTGAAGTGCGGCACAAGCTTCCAGTGGTGCTGCTCCGGCGATAGCTGGCAGCGCCTCTTCTCGTAGGTCTCCGAGCATCTCACCGACCTGAAAGATGAGACGCTCCGTTTCATCATCAATGTCGTAGGGATCCCAGCCCAAACCTGCCGCGGTCGTACAGAACGCCACTTCGTCAGTTTCGGTGGACTGAATCATGGCCCATTCAGTTTGCAGGTGGGTGGAGGTGACATCGCATGCAGTGAGCCTTCGAGCCACGGTCTCAATCAGTTCGGAACAACTCCGCAAGAACTCGTCGCGATCGATGTCGATAGAGCCGGAGTTGCGAAACTCAAGCCTGCTCTGTTCCGCTGTTCGGCTCCTCCAGTCGATGTGGATTCGCCCTCCAGCAGCACTGAAGCGCACGTCCGGAAGTGCATACCCCTCAGAACCAGTAACCAAACAGTGGCGGTGTGCCCATGCGGGATCGGCGCTGTTGATGCGATTCTGTGTCTCATAGACAAGGAACCACCAGTTCGACACCAGCCACTCGGCGACGGAATAGAGCGGCACATCCACTGTCTCGCGCAGCGTACGCGCACGACGGTCGTCCACCTGCGTCAGCACCGCATCTTCGGTAGCGATCCGAAACGAGGCAAGTGTCGCTGCAAGCTCTGGGCCCTTGATCCCGGTGCCGTCATGCCACTCGATGTCGAAGCGCAGGCCGCTCATTGTTGCCCCACCAAATGCGGTGGCCACTCGTCTTGCTCCAGCGGGTACCCCTTATAGGAACCGTTGCCCCGATTGACCAGTCGGGCTTCGAAGACCGTGTCGTGCTCTCTGTGCCACGCATAGCGCGGAAAGTCGCCTTCCCACGGTGCACCCGTCGAGCCAGCACGGATCGCTGCTCGGAGCCAGCCGGTAACCAGGTCACGGTCGTTGTATTCACGCGGGCACAGCGAAGCGTCACCTCGAGGCCTGGGCTGTCCCGCGAACGTCGGCTCATCCTTGTGTTCTGGGCTGCCGGTGTAACGGACGCGGTCAGCAAGCGCGTCAAGATCCGTACCGGACGGAACGTCAACGGTACGCCGTCTAGGTCGCCTCCGACCAGGTGAACGCATGGTCAGATGCTAGGAGCCAACTGGAAGCAGGCGACGAACTGTGCCCACCTGCCGCGTCCGGCGTTCGCTCGGGACGCGCGCTCGCGCGCGACTCGAACCACGGCTTCGAGCCGCCCTTTCCGCTCGTTTTCCCATGCTGATGTGATTGGGCTCACGGGCCGCTCGGGCCTCGGAGCTCAGCCTCTAGCGTTCGAGGGGTGAGCCGATCCCGACCGCAGGTCCCGTTCGCCACCCGCTATGCCCGCAACGGCATGGTGTGCAGCGTCGACCATCTCGCGAGCGAGGCCGGCGTATCGCTGCTGCGCAACGGCGGCTCGGCGGCAGACGCAGCGGTGGCGGCATCGGCTGTGCTCGCCGTGACCACCCAGCACATGTGCGGCATGGGCGGCGACCTGTGGGCGCTGGTGCACCACGCCGACGGCACGGCCCCCGCTGCACTCAATGCGAGCGGTCGGGCCGGAAGCGGCGCCGACCCCGACACGCTGCGCGCCGAGGGCCGCACGCGGATGCGGTTCCGCAACGACATTCGCAGCGTGCCAGTGCCGGGATGCGTCGATGGGTGGCTGAGCCTGCACGAACGGTTCGGGCGCGCCCCGCTGGCGGAGGTGTTCGCCTCCGCGATCGACCTCGCAAGCCACGGCTTCCCGCTCTCGCCCCACGGCGCAGTGGCTGCGGCACTGCTCGACGGCGTCGCCAACACCGACGACTACACGCCCCAGCATTCGCCCCAGAACCGACCGGGAGATCTCATCAGCCGTCCCGGCGTGGCCACTGCCATGCACGAGATCATCGACGGCGGCCGGGAGGCCTACTACGAAGGCGACTTCGGCCGCGACCTCATCGAGCTGGGGAGCGGCGAGTACACCGCAGCGGACCTGGCTCGATCCCAGGCCGACTGGGTCGAGCCGCTGCAGGCCGACGCCTGGGGCCACCGCCTGTGGACCGTGCCGCCGAACTCGCAGGGCTACCTCACGCTGGCGGGCGCATGGATTGCCGCCGGGCTGGACCTGCCCGCAGACCCCGACGATCCCCTGTTCGCTCACCTCTTGGCCGAGGCTGCCAAGCAGGCGGGATGGGATCGGCCCGCAGTGCTGTCGGCCGACGCTGACGGCGCGGCGCTGATCGCGCCCGAGCGGCTTGCACCCCGCCGCGCCGCTATCTCATCCAATGCAGCGGCGCCGCTCGGCGCCGGCACCAGTACCGGCGACACGATGTACCTCGCAGCCGTGGACGCCGACCGCATGGGCGTGTCGCTGATCCAGTCGAACGCGGGGGGCTGGGGCGTCGGGCTGTGGACCCCGACGCATCGCATCAGCCTGCACAACCGGGGCATCGGCTTCAACCTGGTCGAAGACCACCCGGCGGAGTACCGACCTGGCCGGCGCCCCCCGCACACGCTTGCCCCCGCCATCGTCCAGCGAGCCGACGGGTCGCTGCGCTCAGTGGTGGGCACGATGGGCGGCGACGCCCAGCCTCAGGTGCTGCTGCAGGTGCTTGCCCGATCACTCGGCGCGGGCGAGGAACCGGCGACGGCCATCGGATCGGGTCGCTGGCGCTGGGGCGCTGCGGAGGGAACCGGCTTCGATACCTGGGCCGATCCCGGCAATCTGCAGCTGTATGTCGAGGGTCATTCGGCGTGGGCAGGCCCCGAGGGCGTCGCCGATCTCGCCGGGCGGGGCCACCGGGTCGGCACCGACGGCCCGCATGACAACTCGTACGGGCATGCCCACCTCATCGAGGTGCACGACAGCGTGCTTGCAGGCGCTTCGGACCCCCGCGCGCTCACCGGCGGCGTCGCCGGCTACTGAACCCCTCGTTGTCGCAGCTGTTGTTTCCCGCTCTTGTTCCCGGTTTCAATTCAATGCGGGCTCACGGGCCGCTCGGGTCATGGGGCTCAGCCTCAGTGCGGCAGCGGCTCGGCCACTTCCAGGCGGGAGGGGCCGAGCGACCGGGCAACGAAGAGGGCGGCGTACGCACGGTCGCGCAGATCGGCCGCTTCCAAGGCGTGAGTGGGGTAGCTGGCCACGCCCATCGAGAGCGTGACGCCCGTGTGATACGAGCGGGCAGCCACCTCGCGGCGCACCCGGTCAGCGGCCCACACCGCTCCCCCATGAGGCGTGTCGTCGAGCACAGCGGCGAGGATCCCGTCGGTGCAATGGCAGACGGTGTCAGACTCGCGCAGCGTGCCGCGCACCAGGCGCGCCGCGAGCCGCTGAGCCACCCGGGCCTGCGTACTGCTGAGCCTCTCGAAGCCGTCGACCTCGAAGAACACCACCGACAGCGGTTGGAGCGCCCGTCGGGCCAATGCCAGCTTGCGGTCGAGCAGAACCGCGAAGACGCGCACATCGGGGAGTCCCGTGACGGGATCCAGCACAGAGTCGAGTACGCCGGGGGTAGAGCCCCCGGCGCCATGGCGAGCCATGGAGCGCCAGAGTGCCACTGTCGAGCGATTTGCACAATGCCGACCTGCTTTTCTGCGACTGTCCAAGCCAAGAGCGCAGCCCCGGCCCCAGCGTCTCCACCGCGTCCAATGTGCGGCTCCGCACTAGCGTCGGCGCATGCGCATTGCACGACATCTTGTGGACGGACAACCCGCTCTGGCCGTGGTGACAGACCAAGAAATAGCAACGCTGGAGAGCGACCACACAGACCTGCCGTCGCTGCTCGAAGCGTGCGACGGCGACCTGAGGGCCGCAGTCGAAGCCATGTCGACGGGCCCTACCACGCCGCTCGGCGAAGCGAGCCTGCTGTCGCCGGTGGGCCGCCCGCCGACCATCCTCGCCGTGGGGCTCAACTACCGGGCCCACGCAGCCGAGGGCGGCCGTGAGCCCCCGAAGGTGCCGATCATCTTCAACAAGCACCACCACTGCATCATCGGACCGCACTCGCCCATTCACCTTCCAGCGGCCGCTCCAGACATGGTCGACTACGAAGGCGAGCTGGCCATCGTGATCGGGCGGGCTGCACGAGCCGTGTCGGCCGCTGACGCCGCCGATTACATCGCCGGCTACACGATCATGAACGACGTCAGCGTGCGCGATTGGCAGCGCGCAAGCCCGACGATGATGATGGGCAAGTCGTGGGACACCCACGGGCCGTGCGGACCGTGGCTGGTGACCAGCGATTCCATCGACCCGCACAACTGCCGCCTGATCACCGAAGTGAGCGGCGAAGTCCGCCAAGACGCCACGACCGATGATCTCATCTTCGACTGCTACGAGATTGTCGAACATCTGTCGACTGCGTTCACGCTGGAGCCAGGCACGGTCATCGCCACGGGCACTCCCGAAGGAGTCGGAGCGTTCACCAAGCCGCCCGTGTTCTTGAGCGACGGCGACGACGTTTCCATCACGATCGAAGGCATCGGGACGCTCACGAATCCAGTGATCGCCGAGCCCGCCTAGAGCTGCCGGCGCGAGGGCGGTCGTGATGCGGCCCACGACAGCACCGGCGGTGCTGTCGGGAACGCCCGACCTCAGGCAGCAGTTCGAATTCGACTACTCGCTGGACCCCGGCAGGTCCCTTGGGCGTGTCGGCGGCAAGGGCGCCGTGGGCCCCGTGCTCTACGACGGTCCTGACATCTGGCGCACTCTGGACACCCCGGCGGGCGAAGCCACGCTGCGCATCACGCGCTCGGCGCACATGGCAGATGTGGCCGGGTGGGGACCAGGCGCCGAGACTGCCGTGACGGGTGTGCCGGCGCTGCTCGGCGCCCATGACGATCCCTCAGCCCTCGTGCCCCGCGATGCCGTCGTGGCCCGCTGGGTGCGCCGCTGGCCTGCACGCCGGCTCACGGCCACCGGCACGATCTGGGAGCACGTGGTGCCCACCGTGTGCGGCCAGAAGGTGCCGGGGCTGAACGCCAAGAACTCGTGGCAGGGAATCCTGCGACGCTGGGGCAGGCAGCCGCCCGGCCCCGCCCCGGGTGCGCTGCGGCTGCCCCCGACGGCGGAACTGATGGCCTCGCTCGCCTATCACGAGTTCCACCGCTTCGACATCGAACGCCGCCGTGCCGAGGCGATCATCGCGTTCGCCCGCCGCGCCGACACGCTCGAACGGTTGGCCCGGTGCCCGCCCCAAACGGCCCGGGAGCGCCTGCAGAGCGTCCGGGGAATCGGCCCGTGGACGGCATCGATCGTGATGCTGCTCTGCCACGGCGATCCCGACTCGGTGATCGTCGGCGACTACCAGATCCCCAGCTACGTCACCTGGCACCTAGCCGGCGAACGGCGCGGCGACGACGACCGCATGCTCGAACTTCTCGAGCCTTACCAAGGCCAGCGAGCCCGCGTGCAGGCACTGGCCAAATCGGCCGGCCCACCCCCACGCCACGGTCCCCGCATGCCCCTGCAAGACCTACAGAACCGCTAGCAAGACGCACAGACGCGAGAGCGGAGGAGGAGGCAGCAGGCCGGCTAGGGCAACAACGCCTCGGGAAGGTCGACGATCTTGGCCCGCAGGTACTCCCCGAGCGCCTTGGCCTGAGGATCCTGCCGCGTCGAAGCCGCCACGCCCTCCTCCAGCAGCCCGTGGAAGATGAAGTTGAGGCTCCAGATGTTGGGCAGGTCGTAGCGATCCACCCGGTGCTCGGCAGCTTCGGGCATCAGCTCGGCAAGTCGCTCCACGGTCAGAAAGTCCGACAGCCACCAGAAGGCCTCAGCCGAGCGGGCAAAGACGCCCAGGTTCGCATTCGGCCCCTTGTCTCCGGACCGGGTGCCGTACAGCGTGCCGAGCGGCACCGCCCGCGTCGGCCCGCCAGGCGGCTCCACCCGTTCAGTCGGAGCCATTTCGTCCAGGTCAGATGTGGCCGGGGCGGACGGAACATCGGGAGGCGTGCTGTCGACCACCGTTCGACGACCGTCCACCACCACCTGCATCGGCACCAGCGACGCGTCGACCAGCGCCGGCCAGTACACGCCGAAGGGCTGGCCCGGCCCGGGGCCCCCGCCGGTGCCGAACATCCCGGGAATGGAGCACAAGCCGATCTCGGTGCCTGCATTCGAGAACGCACGGCCGACCTTGCGCTCGTCGGGGTCTTTCACGATGATCTTGTAGACGGCGACCGCTTCCTCGTTGGTGCCCGGATCGGCCTTGTGGGTCGGCAGGAACTTGCGCACCACGGTCTCGTAGTCGTCGGGGCCGTAGGGGCAGGCATGCCAGAACTGGCGCTCGATGAGCTCTGCCTTTGCTTCGATGTCCAGCCCCGTCAGCCCGATCGAGATCTGGTTGCGGTAGCCGCCCTGGTAGTTCATGGCCACTTTCAGCGTGGGCGGCGCCGGCTCGCCCCGGGTTCCGCTGATGCGCACCCGGTCTCGCCCGATCTGGTCCAGTTCGATGGTGTCGAATCGGCTCACCACATCGGGGTTCATGTAGCGCTCGCTCTGGATCTCATACAGCAGCTGGGAGGTGATCGTGCCCACCGAGACCTCCCCGCCGGTGCTGGCGTGTTTGCCGATCACGCTGGAGCCGTCGGCTGCGACCTCTGCCCACGGGAAGCCCGGGTAGGTCATGTCGGCGATCTCGGTGAAGAAGCTGTAGTTGCCGCCCGTGGCCTGCCCGCCGCACTCGATCACATGCCCGGCGACGATGGCGCCGGCCAGCGCATCCCAGTCGTCACGAGTCCAGCCGTGATGCCACGCAGCGGGGCCGGCCACCACGGCTGCATCGGTGGCTCGCCCGGTGATGACGATGTCGGCGCCCTGGTTCAGCGCTTCGACGATCCCCCAGCAGCCGATGTAGGCGTTGGCGGTCACGATCCGATCAGCCAGCTCGCCGAGGGGCTGGCCGGTGTCGAGATGGGCGAAGTCGTTGCCGGCTGCGATCAGCTCGCCGAGCCGGGGGGTGAGATCGTCACCGTCGACGTAGGCGATCGACGGGTTCAGGCCCAGCCGGTCCGCCACCTCGGCCACGGCGTCGGCGCACCCAGCCGGGTTGAGACCGCCCGCGTTGGACACCACCTTGATGCCCCGGTCGAGGCAGGTGCCCATCACCTCCTCCATCTGCGTGACGAACGTGCGGGCGTAGCCGGCGCCGGGCCGCTTGGCGGCGATGCGCGACAGGATCAGCATGGTCAGCTCGGCCAGCCAGTCGCCCGTGAGGGCATCGATCGGCCCCCCCGACACCATCTCCTTGGCGGCAGAGAGCCGGTCTCCGAAGAAGCCGCTGCAGTTGGCGATCCGGATGGGCGGTGCGGTCGTCGTGTTCATATTCACTGCTCGTCCTGTCGGGAGGCTCCGATGCAGGGTAGGTCACCGCTCTGCGAGACTTCCGGTCATGGCGAATCCTGTGCTCCTGCTTCATGGCTTCACCGGCTCGGTAGCGAGCACCTGGCAGCCGACCGGCATCATCGATCTGCTGTCCGACGGCGGCCGTGAGGTCATCGCGTGGGATCTGCCCGGCCACGGCTCGGCCGAAAAACACCATGATCCGGCCGGCTACGCCGACATGGAGGCCAAGCTGGTCGAGCGGCTGTCTGCCGAAGTCGGCGAGCAGACCGTCGATGGCGTCGGCTTCTCCATGGGATCACGCACGCTGCTGGCCATGGCGGCCATGGCACCCCAGCGCTTCGGCCGCCTGGTGGTCTCGGGCGTCGGGCGGAACCTGTTCGAACGCGACGACGAGCAGGCCGAGCGCATCGCACGCGGCGTCTCCGGGGAGGCCGAGGCCGACGACGTGCACGCCCAGACTTTCGCCCGCTACGCCGCCGAGCCGGACCAGGACGGCCACGCACTGGCTGCGTTCATGCGCCGCAAGCACGCGCCGCTCGGAGATGACGAGTTCGCACGCATCACCCATCCCGTGCGGGTGGTGCTGGGCACCGAGGATTTCGCCGGCCCTGCCGACCCGCTGCTCGACGCCCTGGCGGACGCTTCGTTCACCGAGCTGCGCGGCTGCGACCACTTCGCCACGCCGAAGAACTTCGGCTTCATCGACGCGGTGATGGAACACCTCGAGGTCTTCTGAGCCCTGCCGCTCGCAACCGGGCCACCAACTCACGGCTGTTCACAGCAACTGCTCCCGCTTGCAGCGCCAGCTCTCGCTCGGCCTCGTCGACGTCGTAATGGTCGCCCTGGAAGGCTGCCCGACGCTTGCCGATGAGCGCTGCGAACCGGTGCAGTTCGTCATAGCTCTCGTCGGAGACGAGATGAGCCCAGCGGCGGCCGCGCCACGGCCAGCGGGCCTCATCGACCAGAATCGCCATCGGTCCAGCTTGGTATATGGCCCTCCGGCTGTGCAGAACAGCCGTGGATCTATTGGATGATGTCGCGCCTTGGCCCCAGCCGCCCCCAGGTCACGCCTGACCGTCATCGGGGCCGTCTGCTTCGCCCGGCTCGTCAGCTTCGTCCGGCTCGTCGGAGCGCGTCGCGAACATCTCGGATTCGATGAGTTCGTGCCGCTTGATGTAGGTCGACACGAATGCCTGCACCGTCGCGGCTGCAGGCACTGCGAGCAGCGCCCCAACAGACCCCAGCAACGCAGCGCCCGCGAGCACCGAGCCGAACGCCACCGCCGGATGGATGTTCATGGTGTGCGCCGTCACCCGAGGCGAGAGCAGGTAATTCTCGAACTGCTGGTATGCCAGCACCACCAGCAGCACCCAGATCGCGGAGATCGGCTCGTCGAGCAGCGCTATCAGCAGCGGCAGCAAGCCCGCCAGATATGTGCCCACCACCGGCACGAACTGCGAGAGCACGCCCACCCACAGGGCCAGCGGCAGCGGCGACGGCACGCCGATGATCGCAAAGCCAGCCCAGTGCACCCCGAACGCCGCAATGGCCAGCAGCGTGCGGGAATAGATGTAGCCGCCGGTCTTGTCGATGGCCAGCTCCCAGCCCCGCAGCACCACTGCCTGCCGTTCCGGGTTCAGCGCCGAGCACACCAGGCGGCGCAGCCGTGGGCCGTCGGCAACGAGGTAGAACGTGAACAGCGCCACGGTGAAGAGCTGCAGCGCAACGTTGACCGCGGTCGATCCGACAGACACCAGGTTGCCCGCCACATCGCTCAACAGCGATGCAGCAGTGCCGCCCTCGGTGAATTGGGCTGCCAGGTTGTCGGTGCTGAGCTCGATGCCGAACTGCTCGTCGGCCCACTGCTCGATGTCGGCCAGGTAACCGGGGGCGGCTTCGATGAGCTTGGTGATCTGCTCGGCCAGCACCGATGCCACGGCCGCTCCGAAACCCGCCGCGGCCAGCGCGGAGGCCAGGAAGACGCAGGCAGCGCCGAGGCCCCGCTTGAGGCCTTTGCCGGCCAGCCAGTTGACGGCCGGCTCCATCGCGAACGACAGGAACAGCGACACCAGCAGCACCACCAGCAGGTCGCGCAGCTTGTCGAGCAGCCACGCTGCGGTCGCCAGGCCGACGACAGCAGCCATGAGCAGGCCGATGGCACGTGGCACCCAGCGCGGCATGCGGTCGCGCTCGGGCAGTTCGAGATCGGCGCGGCGTCGGGCTTCACTCACCATGTGCGGCGCCCAGCGCGTCGAGAACCGCTGTGTGCAGCAGCCCATTGGTGGCGACGCCGTTGCGATTGCGGTACTCGGGCCGGCCAGCGACGTCGGTGAAGGCCCCGCCGGCCTCAGCCATGATCACCGGCATCGGCGCCAGATCCCAGGCCTCGCACACCGGGTCGATCATGGCCTCAGCCTGTCCGGTCGCCACCAGGAAGTAGCCGTAGGCATCGCCCCACGTGCGCATCATCGCGCCACGAGAGCGCAATGCCTCGAATTGGGCTGGCTCGAAGGTGTTGTAGTCGGAAGTGTTGACGAGCGCCCCACTGAGGTCGGGGTGATCGCTCACCGAACAGCGGTGATCGCCGAGCCAGCAGCCGGCGCCCCTCCCGGCGGCGAGCGTCTGCCCGAGCACCGGCAGATCGATGACTCCCACCAGGGGACCGTGAGGATCCACCAGCGCCACGAGCGTCGCGTAGAGGGGGACGCCCCGCACAAAGCCGCGCGTCCCATCGATGGGATCGACGATCCAGGTCCTGCCGTCGGGCCGGATCGAGCCGCCCTCTTCCTCGCCGAAGATCGCGTCATCGGGAAATCGCTCGCCGATCCGGTCACGGACGAGGCGCTCTGCCGCCCGGTCGGCTTCGGTCACTTCGGTGCCATCGCGCTTGTTGGTGACCCCGAGGTCACGCCGGCCGAACCATCGCAGCGTGAGCGCACCGGCCTCGGCTGCGATATCGCGCACAGCCGCAACCAGCGACTCCCCTGCGGGGGCGTCACCTGCCCCTGCCGCACTCACTCGCCCCGGCCTGTGCCTTGCCACGGCAGCCGTCGCTGCCGCGGGGCCTCGTCGGCATCGTCGACGATGTCGGGATTCAGCGGAAAGTTCAGCACCGGCACCGTGAGCTGCCGGGCGATCCGTTCTGAAGGCAGCAGCACCAAGCGTGAGGCGCCCGTCGGCGGGCGCTGGGAGAACAGCACCACCAAGTCAGCGTGATGCTGGCTGCGCGAGCGCACCACTGCGCCGGTGAAACTCTCGTTGCGCAGCGAGCGGAACTCGAAGTCGACATCGCGGCTGCCGCAGAGCTCACCGATCTTGACGGCGTGCGGCTCGTCACGCTCCCCCGGCATCAGCACGACCAGCGACGACCGCCACCGCGCCGCTTGATCGATCAGCCATTCGGGCAGCTCCACCGGGACCGGCGCCGCCACCAGCACACGATGGGGCAGCTCGAACTCCTCAGGGGCGGCACCGTCCTCGTCCTCGGCAGACGTCCAGCCGCGCAGATCCCGGGCAACGAGCAGCGGCCCGACCAGCTCGAACAGCACGACGGCGCCCAGCACCACAGTGGCGGCCTCGGCGCCCGGGTCGCCAAGCCGCTCCGATGCGATGACCGCCAGGCCCACGGCGACGCCGGCCTGCGGCGTCAGATTGACCCCCAGTCGCAACGACGTCCGCCAGCCGAGGCCCCCCACCAATCCGCCACCGAGACCGCCGACGATCTTGGCTGCGACACGCACGACGATGTACGCGACACCGACCAAACCAACCTTGGGTACGTCGGAGAGGTGGATCGAGGCGCCGGCCAGTGCGAAGAACAACAGGTACAGAGGCTGCTCGATGGTCTTGATGGTCCGGAACAGCCGTACTGAGAATGCCTGCGGCGACACCGTGGCCGCGGTGGCCCCGGCCACGAGCGCGGCCAGCGGCAGCGAGATGTCCAAGAAGCCGGCGACGGTCCAGCCGATCACGATGTGCACCAGCACGAACAGCAGGAGCTCGCCGGAGGTTTCGATCTGGAACCCGAGCCGTGAGATGAACCAGCCCCCGAGCAGTCCCAGTACCGCACCGCCGATGCCGAGCTGCACGAAGTCGAGCACCGCACCGCCGACGTCTGCGGCCTCGTCGGAAAGCAGCACTGCAATGGGCAGAACTGCCGCGAAGGTGGTGGTGGCCAGCGCGTCAGACACCGCGTGGGTGCCGACGATGCCGGTGGGATAGCTGCCGCGGGCGCGCACCGAGCTCACGATGTGCGCGATCGTCATCGGGGCGCCCGCCCCCGCCAGCGCTCCCAGCACCAGCGCCACGGGGCGGTCAGCCCCCAGCCTGCTCGTCACCCAGAAGACCGCGACTGCGCTCAGGGCGAACTGGACGACACCGGTGGTCAGCGTCCAGCGGGCGGCACGAAGCGCCCGCACCGAGACGCGCTCGCCGATCACGAACATGAGCACGGCCAGCGCCACCTCTGTGACCGGGCGCAGCGCGATCAACGAGGGCTCGTCGATCAGGTTGATGACAGGCGGCCCCGAGGGGCCGAGCAGGGCGCCGACGATGAGGAAGGCGACCAGCTCGGGCAGGTGGTGGCGCGCCAGCAGTCGGCTGGCGAGGTATGCCAGCCAGGCGAGGACCGCGAACGCGACGAGCGTGTCGTTCACTGTTGTGTCACCGCCCCGGCAGGCGCCAGAACCATATGCTCAGGGAGTCGATCAGCTCCCAGGTGACTCAGACCCAGATCAATCAGAGGCGGCCGAGACCGGCTCGAAGTTGGGGTCGCGCTGCTCCACGAAACTCTGGACGCCTTCCTTGAAGTCCGGTCGTGTGAGCGATTCCCGCATGAGCGCGTTGGATTCCTCCAAGGCGTCGCTCCGTGCCTCATCGAGCTGTCCCCACACCTGGCGCTTGATCTGGGCCATCGACCACGGAGCGCTGAAGCGCCCCAGGTCACGCGCGTAGCTGATTGCCTCGTCGAGCAGCTCGTCGGGCGAGAAGACCCTGCTGACCACTCCCATCTCCTTGGCTTCGTCGGCCAGGAAGACGCGTCCCGACATGAGGATGTCGAGCGCATTCGACGGGCCGACCACGCGGGGCAGCATCCACGAGACGCCGTGCTCGGCGATGAGGCCGCGGCGCACGAATGCACTCGTGAACTTGGCCCCCTGGGCCGCGAACCGGACATCGCACATCATGGCGTGCACGAAGCCCAGCCCGGCGCATGCCCCGTTGATCGCTGCCACCACCGGCTTGGGGATGGACAGGGCGTAGTCGTGACGCTCGTTGCGCAGGCGGGGCGGGGCCTCGTCGGAGCCTTCGCCTTGCCCGCTGCTGATTCCCTGCAGGTTGTCCATGTCGGCCCCGGCGCAGAATCCCCGGCCCGCTCCGGTCACGACGATGGCTCGAACGTCAGGGTCGGCGGCGGCCCTATCCAGGGCGTCGAAGTAGCCGGTACCCAGCTCGCCCGTCCAGGCATTGAGGCGTTCTGGACGGTTCAGCGTGACAACCGCCACCCCGTCGTCGACCTCGTACAGCACAGTGTCATTCATCCGACTTCTCCTTGCTGGTGCCGCCGCGGCCACGCTACTCGCGCTAGTTCTGAGAGGCAGCGCCCGCAGATCAACGTTCTCGCCGAATGACGTCTTGTTTCCCGCTCATGTTCGCTGCGCTCACGGGCCGGCTCGGGCCACGGCTTCGCACTGTGCTTGCCGCTCTTGTTCGCTGCGCTCACGGGCCGCTCGGGCCCTGGGGCTCAGCCTCTGGACACCTCTTCGACGGTGACTGTGTCCATCGTGTCGCCGACGGCGATGGCGAGTGCAACGTCCATCCCCTCGGTCACGTATCCGAACAGGTTGTAGGCGGGCTGCAGCTTGGCGCGGCAGTCGTCGATGCAGATGAAGAACTGGCTGCCGTTGGTGTCTGGCCCTGCATTGGCCATGGCCACCGCACCGAGCGTGTAGTCGCCCTTCACGGGCTCGTCAGCGAATCGGTACCCGGGGCCGCCGCGGCCTGAGCCCTCCGGGCAGCCGCCCTGGATGACGAAGTCAGGCACGACTCGATGGAAGGTCAGCCCCGTGTAGTAGCCGTCCTGCGCCAAGTTGACGAAGTTGTTCACCGTCGCCGGCGCAAGCTGAGGGTCGAGGTCCATGACGATGCGGCCTTTGGACGTGTCGAGGGTGACACGCCAGATCGCATCGGTATTGATGTTCATTGCAGGTGCAGAAGCCATGAGCCAGCGACGCTACCGCTCACATTCTCGTGCGAGCACCCTTGTCGGGCGAGCGCCGGCGAAGCCATGGCGCTCGCACTAGTCGGTCGAGCGCAGGGTCTTTCCGGTGAGGGAACCGGTGTGCTCACCGTCGCGCATGAACACCTGCCCGTTCACCAGCGTGGCGTCGTAGCCGGTGCCGCGCTGGATGTATCGGCCCGCGCCCCCCGGGAAGTCGTAGACGTACTCAGGGCCCGACAGCGAGAGGCCATCGACATCGATGACGTTGATGTCGGCGAACCGGCCCGCCTCGAGCCGCCCCCGGTCGACCAGCCCGAACAGGTCAGCCGTGTCGGAGGTGATTCGGCGGATGCCCTCGGGCAGCGAGAAGAACCCGTTGTCGCGTACCCAGTGGCTCAGGAAGAACGTTGGCTGGCTCGAGTCCATGATCTGCCCGACGTGAGCGCCCGCATCGGCGAGGCCCATCACGATGGAGTCGTGGCTGAGCATCCGTTCGATCGCGTCGAAGTCCTGATTCAACACCGGCAGGCTCAGCATCACGGTCCCGTCGGAGCGATCGGTCGCATCCAGGAACAGTTCCACCGGCGACACGCCAGCTGCCGCCGCCTGTGCCTCGAGCGTGCCGTCAGGTCCGATCCGGTAGTTCGGGTTGACCGCATCGAGCAGGTACAGGCGGCTCAGGTCGACGAGCGAGTTGGCCATGCCAGTCGAGTTCTTGCCAGACGAATCAGCCTTCGAGTTGGCCTCCGCCACCAGGGCTGCACGGGTCGCGGGGTCGCGGATTGCCTCGAGACGACCGGCCACGTCGAGACTGCGCAGCGATCGCCAGGTCTCGCCCGCTCGATCCCACGGTGTGCGGTGCTGGATTCCGAGCACGACGCCGATGGCACGGCAGGTGGTCTGCGGTCGCAGGTTCGCGCCGGCGGCGTTCTGCTCGCTGACGTAGCCGAGCACCAGATCGCTCATCTCGGGCTTGCGAGCCGAATACACCAAGCCGAAGGTGCTGGGCCGGCCGCTGCGCCGTGTGATCTCGCCGAGCACCTCGATCTCGTGGCGGCCTCCGGCGAAGTCAGGTCCGGCAGCCTCGAAGCGAGGCGCCGACTCGAACACGCCCCGGCCGTGGCGGCCCAGGACGTCGCCGAAGGCGTACAGCTCGTCGTCATCGGCGAACGTGCCCGGGATCGGGCGCCCGTCGGGCGTGCGGTGGAGCAGGGTGCGAGAGGTCGAGAAGCCCAGCGCGCCGGACCCCATCGCCTCGTCCACCAGCTCGCACATCGCTGCGATCTGCGACTGCGATGCAGGACGCTCGTCGAGGCTGTCGGGACCCATCGTGTGCCAGCGCACCGCGACATGGCCGACCATGCCGCCGACGTTGAGGCCCTTGGGCATGCCGTCCAAGAAGGCCAGGTATTCGCCGTAGGAACGCCAGTCCCACGGAAGGCCCTGCATCATCGACTGCTTCGGGATGTCCTCGACCGACTCCATGACCTCGGCGATGTAGGTGATGTCCTCGGTCTTCACCGGAGCGAATGTGACCCCGCAGTTGCCCATGACAACCGAGGTCACGCCGTGCCAGCACGAACTCGAGCCGATGGGATCCCAGGCGAGCTGCGCGTCGAGGTGCGTGTGGATGTCGACGAATCCGGGCGCGACGACCTTGCCGACAGCGTCGATCTCTTCGCGACCTGGCGTCTCCACCGTGCCGACCTCGGTGATCCTCTCGCCGTCGATGGCGACATCGGCAACCTTGGCATCGCTGCCGGTGCCGTCGACTACCAAGCCTCCCCGAATGACTGTGTCGTGTGACATCGCGCGCTCCCGTTCGTGTGAGGTTCCCGAATACTGAGCTTATGCCCGCGGCGGGTCGGCCCGCCGTGTCTCCGCGCCCCGCTGCTGGCTTCGGTACTCTCGAATGGATGCCGACTCCCCAGAGGGCTGTGACTGGAAGGGCGACCGCCGTGCACCAACTCGACTCCCGCCAAGATGCTGAGCCGCAACGCGGCACCGCACGCTGGCGCGCGCTCGCAGCAGCGCTGGCCGCTGCGATGCTGGTCAGCGCCTGCGGCCTGCTGAGCGACGACGACACCGACGCGACCACAACCACTGCCGCTGACGACGCGATGATGTCGGACACCGGCGATGAGCCCACCACGGTCGTGACGGCTGCACCGACAACGACTGCAGCGGGCGATGCCATGGCCGAAGACGAGGACGGGCCCGACGTGACGCTGGAGTCGAAGCTCTCGACCGCCGGTTTGGGTCCCGTGCAGATCGGGCACTCGCTCGAAGACGCCCGGACAGCCGCCGGCGCGCTGATGATCGCCGTCCCAGGCGGCTCGGACGCCTGCCGCTACTACACCGTCCAGAACGGTCCGGAAGGCGTCCGGTTCCTGGCCGTCAACGCCGAGATCGTGCGCGTCGACATCGAATCCGGGCCGATCACGACGATCTCGGGCTACGGCATCGGCTCCACCCGGAGCGAGATCATCGAGGCATTCGGCGACAGGATCGAGGACGGCCCCGGGCTCTCGGCGATCCAGTACGTGCCGCTGGATGCCCCCGATATCGACAAGCGCGTGGTGTGGGAAGTCAACGAGGCGGGTGCGGTGATCTCACTGCGAGCCGGACGGCTCCCCCACATCGAGCCAAGGGTGGCCTGCGCCGGCTAGCCGGCTCAACTGCTGACGGCGTCGCCCAGGTTCTTGACGACGTCGATCCATAGCTGCGTGGTGAGCGCCAGCGAGTCCACATCGACGCGCTCGTCGTTGCCGTGGAAGCGCAGCATGAAGTCGTTGGAGTTCACCCGGTTGCTGAACAGACCCGCGCCGTAGGCCACGGCGCCCTTCAGGCGGAAGAAGCGGGCATCGGTGGCGCCCACGATCAGCTGCGGGATCACCGGGGCACCCGGGTGGGCCTTCGCCATCAGCTCGCTCAGCAGCTGCCACATCGGCGTGTTGGTCGGCGAGAAGCTGGCGGGATCGTCGTGGAGGTGCTCGATCTCCACCTCGTCGAACAGCTCGCCGAGGGCCGCCCGCAGGTGCTCGTTCACCTCGACGGGATCGCCGGGTGCAGTGCGAATGTCGATCTCGATCTCGACTTTGTCGGGGATGATGTTGGTCTTGTTGCCGCCACCCACGACATTCGGGCTGAACGTGGTGTGGCTGCATGCATGCAGGTGGCGCGCCAGGCCCGGCGAGTCGATGCCCGCAACGGCGTCATAGACCCGGCCCGGGTCGAGCAGCGCCTCGCGGGTCTCGTCGTCGACCCTGAGCGTCGAGACGTGGTGCTGCCACATCTCAGTGAGCTGCGGTGCCGGCCGGTACTCGGCGATGCGGCGCACGATCTCGGCCGCCTTGATGAGGGCGTTGTCGGTGCCGAACGGCATGGAGCCATGACCCGGTGTGCCACGCACGGTGAGTCGCCGCCAGCCGATGCCCTTCTCGCCCGCCGCCAGCGTGATCTTGGTGCCTTGGGGCGTGTGGTTCGGCATGCCGCCGAACTCGGTGAGCACGTAGTCGCACTCGATGGCGTCCCAGTGGTGCTCAGCCATCCATTTGGCGCCGTAGGTGCCGCCGGCCTCCTCGTCGGCAACGCCGAAGTAGATGACGTCGCCCTTCGGCCGGTAGCCGCTGCGCACGATGTGACGGAACGCCACCGCCATCGACGAGGTGAGGTTGAGCATGTCGACCGCCCCGCGCCCCCAGACCTCGCCGTCCACCAGCTCGCCGCCGAACGGGTCGCGGCTCCAGCCGTCGGCGTTCACCGGCACCACGTCGGTGTGGCCCATCAGGCACAGCTTGGGCGCCGATGGATCCGTGCCGGAGATGCGGGCCACCAGTGATCGCCGCCCCGGCTCCGACTCGAAGCTACCCATGTCGACGCCGGGGCCTTCCAGATACGTCTCGAGCAGGTCGCTGTTGCGAACCTCTTCGCCCGATTCGACGGTCCCGTCGTTGACGCAGGCGTTGCGGATCATCTGCTGCAGCAGCTCGATGGTCTGGTTGGTCAGCGCTGGATCGGTGTGGTCGAGGTCACCCATGGCAGCGATGTTACGGCTGCGCTCGCACCCCTGATGGCGAGCCGTCGATCGTGGTGACACAGGCGCGGCCCAGTACGCGCTTGCGGCCTGCGCTCAACACCGCATCGCGCACGACACTTCACGGTGAGGTCCCGCAGACGCTACTACCGTGGCACCCGATGCACGCGCCCACCGATGCCGATCTTGCCGAATTCCGTGCCGAGGCATCGCAGTTCCTGAGCGATGCGGTTCGCGACGGCACGGCGTGTCCCGCGTATGGCGCGATCCTGGTGCCTGCGCTGCATGATCAGGCCCGGGTCTGGCAGCGGTACTGCTACGACCACGGCTGGGCCGGGCTGCATTGGCCGACCGAATACGGCGGTCGCGGGCTCTCCCGGGCGCATACCGGCGTGTGGATGGAGGAGTGCGAACGGGCAGGCGTTGCCCCCTACCTCAACCTGCAGGGGATCGTGCTGGCGGGCGAGGCCATCATGCGCACCGGCACCGAACGCCAGCGTGAGCAGTTCCTGCGTCCAATCCTGACCGGCGAGGTGCTGTGGTGCCAGCTGTTCAGCGAACCCGGCAACGGCTCGGACTTGGGCGGGCTCACTTCGGCAGCGGTGCCCGACGGCAGTCACTACGTGCTGAACGGCCAGAAGGTGTGGTCGTCGAACGCCCAGTTCGCCGAGTACGGCATCTTGATGGCCCGCACCGAGCCCGATGCCCCCAAGCACCGCGGCATCAGCTTCTTCCTGCTGGACATGACGCTGCCCGGCATCGAAGTGCGGCCCATCCGCCAGATGACCGGCGACAGCGAGTTCTGCGAGGTCTTCTTCGACGACGTCGCCATGGGGGCAGACTCGCTGCTCGGCGAGCGCGGCGGCGGGTGGGGCGTCGCCATGGCGGTGCTGGAAGACGAGCGGGGCGGCGCCGGCTCGTCCGGGGTCATCAGCCTCCGCAAGCGCCTCACCAAGATGATCGAAGCGGCTGGCGATGCGGGGCCTCTGGGTCGGCAGTCGCTCGCCGATCTGCACGCCCGGGGCTACGCCCTGGCGGCGCTGATGGAGCTGCACGGCGCTGATCCGCGCATGGCGCCAGTGGCCAAGCTGGCGAACAGCGAGCTCGGCTACGACGAAGTCGCCATCGGGGCCGGTCTGCGCGGCGCCGATGCCATGCTGGCTTCAGACGAGACCGAGGCATTCCTGTACGCGCCGGGCATGCGCATCGCCGGGGGCACCAGCGAGATCCAGCGCAACATCATCGGCGAGCGGGTGCTCGGCCTGCCTCGCGAGCCGTCGCCCTAAAGTTGGCGGGCCGGTCGGCGTCACGCTGCCGGAACACAGCCCTGCGCAGAGCACAGAGTGGCGAGGGAGCCGACATGGCGGTTGCAACCGAGGCTGAGCGGGAGGAATGGCGGGCCGGCGGCGCGGTGAATCCCGATCGTGAACAAGCGCACTTCGGCGCGGGCGTGCCGCCCGCCGCCGATCTCGCCATCGATGAGATCAACCCGCTGAACCCTCACTTGTTTCGCGAGGATCGCTGGCACGATCACTTCGCACGACTGCGCCGGGAGGATCCCGTCCACTTCAACGAGCTGGGTTCGGCAGGACGCTACTGGTCGGTCACGAAATGGGCCGACGTGCGCGAGGTGGAGAGCGACGACGAGACGTTCTGCTCGGCTCACGGCATCACAGTCGGACCGCCCCCAGACACCGACTTGCCGCCGACGACACCGCTGGACTCGTTCATCACCATGGACGCGCCCGAGCACCGCCCCCAGCGCCGCACTGTCCAGCCGATGATGGCCCCGACCAACCTGCGAGACCTCGAGTCGCTCATCCGGGAGCGCGCGACGAAGGTGCTCGACTCCCTGCCGGAGGGCGAGACGTTCGACTGGGTCGACACCGTGTCGGTCGAGCTGACCACGCTGATGCTGGCGACCCTGTTCGACTTCCCGCTGGAAGACCGCCGCAAGCTCACCCGCTGGTCCGACCTGGTCACCACTATCCCCGGTCCGGACGGGATCGTCGAGACAAGCGCCCAGCGGCGTGAGGAGTTCTCCGACTGCCTCCCGTACTTCGAGCGGCTCTGGGCGCAGCGGCGGACCAACCCCGGCAACGACATGATCTCGATGCTGGTCCACGGCGATGCCACCAGCCACCTTCCCGCCGCAGCCCACCTCGGCAACCTGATCCTGCTGATCGTGGGCGGCAACGACACCACACGCAACACCATGTCGGGCAGCGTGTATGCGCTCAACAAGTACCCCGATCAGTACGACAAGCTCATGGCGAATCCCGATCTCATCGCCGGCTTCGTGCCGGAGATCATCCGCTGGCAGACACCGCTGTCGTACATGCGGCGGACTGCCACGAAGGACTGCGAGGTCGGGGGCAAGCAGATCCGCAAGGACGATCAGGTCCTGATGTGGTACGTGTCGGCCAATCGAGACGAGGACGTCTTCGGCGACAATTCCGACGACCTCGACATCGAGCGTCACAACGCCGCCAGTCATCTCTCGTTCGGCTACGGCTTTCACTACTGCCTCGGCAGCCGGCTGGCCGAGCTGCAGCTGCGGGTGCTGTGGGAGGAGATCCTGCCGCGCTTCGAGCGCATCGAAGTCCAAGCCGAGCCCGAGCGCTCGCTCTCGTCGTTCATTCACGGCTACACCCATCTCCCCGTCCAAGTCACCCGGCGGTAGCGGCAACCATTGCTTCGCCTGAACCCAAGCCCTGAAGGAGTCCCCACATGACCGTCAAGTTCTGCTGGTTCAACCTGATGCCGTGGCCCGATCTGCCCGACGACTTCAAGACCGAGCACCGGTCGGTCTGGGTGGACATCGACGGCTCGCTGTTCGACCCCGAGCGCGCCAACGGCGTCTACCACGAGTACATGGACCAGCTCGAGTTCGCTGACGAACTCGGCTTCGACGGCATCGGCGTCAATGAGCATCACCAGAACGGTTACGGCATCATGCCGAGCCCCAACATCATCGCTGCGGGCTTGGCCCGGCGAACCTCACAGGCCGCGATCTGCGTGATCGGCAACTCGATCGCCTTGTACAACCCGCCGCACCGGGTGGCCGAGGAGTTCGCCATGCTCGACTGCATCAGCGGCGGCCGGCTGGTGGCGGGCTTCCCGGTGGGCACGCCGATGGACACCAACTTCACCTACGGGCAGATCCCCGCGCTCACCCGTGAGAAGTACTACGAGGCCCACGACCTGATCATGGAAGCGTGGACCAACCCCGACGTGTTCGCCTTCGACGGCAAGTACACCCAGCTGCGCTACGTGAACTGCTGGCCCAAGCCGATCCAGCAGCCCCATCCGCCCATCTACATTCCCGGCGGCGGGTCGATCGAGACGTGGGATTTCTGCCTGGAGAACAACTACAACTACTCGTACCTCAGCTTCAACGGCTACCTCGCAGGCCAGACGCTGATGGACGGGTACTGGAACCGTGTGGGCGAGCTCGACAAGTCGATGTCGCCGGGCCGTGCGGGGTTCGCGCAGATCATCTGCACCGCTGCCACCGACGCCGAGGCCGAGGAGCTCTACAGCGAGCACATGCTGTATTTCTTCAACCGCTGCCTGCACGTGTTCCCCGGCTTCGCCGACCCGCCGGGCTACCGGACGGTCAAGACCATCCAGGCGGGCAAGCTCGACCAG
>JAJDTF010000086.1 GCA_022827265.1 Acidimicrobiia bacterium
GCGACGGCGGCGGCGCGTGCCACACCCGCGACGCCGATGGCAACTCCCGGCCGGGCTGCTACTACCGCGCCGTCGACAGCCCCACCGAGCTGCGCCACCTGGACGGCTGATCCGACTCGGCTGCGCTCAGTCGGCGCTGGCAACTGCGATGCGTGTCTCGGCCCAGGCCAAGGCCGCCTTGGCCTCGTCATCGTCGGCGTCGGCCGCGACGGCGGCCTGGGCAGCTTCGAGGTCGGCCTGCGCAGCAGCCACGTCGATCTCGTCAGCCGCGTAGGCAGCGTCGCTGAGGATCGTGACCACGTTGTTGCTGACTTCCACGAAGCCGCGGTTGAGCGCCAGTGTCACGATGCCGTCGGATGCCCAGAGCTGGGTCTGGCCGATGTCAAGTGCGCCGATGAAGGCTGCATGGTGGTCGAGGAAGGCGATGTCGCCGTCGACCGTGCGCGTCACCACCTGGCTGCACTCGCCGCTGAACAGCACCGCTTCGGGTGAGACAAGTTCAACCTGCATCAGTGACGCCTGACCGTGCTGAACTGCTGTGGCGCATCGTAGGACTCAACAGCCTTCGCCGACGCCGCTCAGGCCCCGGCCTGCGCCAGGTCGCGAGCCTTGGCCATCGCCGACTCGGCGTTGCCGACATTGAGGAACGCCTGCTCGGGCAGGTCGTCGAGATCGCCGTTGCACAGCATCTCGAACGACTCGATCGTCTCCGAGACCGGCACGAAGATGCCCGGCAGGCCCGTGAAGACCTCGGCCACGAAGAACGGCTGGCTCAGGAAGCGCTGGATCTTGCGGGCCCGGTCGACGGTGATGCGGTCTTCCTCGGACAGCTCGTCGAGGCCCAGGATGGCGATGATGTCCTGCAGCTCCTTGTAGCGCTGCAGGATCTCCTGGGTGCGCCGAGCCACGTTGTAATGCCGGTCGCCCACCACCTCGGGACTGAGGATGGTCGACGTGGACGCCAGCGGGTCCACCGCCGGGTAGATGCCCAGTGAGGCGATCTGGCGGCTCAGCTCGGTGGTCGCATCGAGGTGCGTGAAGGTGGTGAACGGCGCCGGGTCGGTGTAGTCGTCGGCGGGCACGTACACGGCCTGCAGCGACGTGATCGAGTGACCCGACGTCGAGGTGATGCGCTCCTGCAGCTCGCCCATCTCGTCGGCCAGGTTGGGCTGGTAGCCCACCGCGGAAGGCATGCGGCCCAGCAGCGTGGACACCTCTGAGCCTGCCTGCACGAAGCGGAAGATGTTGTCGACGAACAGCAGCACCTCCTGGCCCTGCACGTCGCGGAAGTACTCGGCCATCGTGAGCGCCGACAGCGCCACACGCAGCCGGACGCCCGGCGGCTCGTCCATCTGCCCGAACACCAGCGCTGTCTTCTCGAGTACGCCCGATTCCTCCATCTCGAGATAGAGGTCGGTGCCTTCGCGGGTGCGCTCCCCCACCCCGGCAAACACCGACACACCGCCGTGCTGGGAAGCGACGCGGTTGATCATCTCGGTGATGAGCACCGTCTTGCCCACGCCGGCGCCGCCGAACAGGCCGATCTTGCCGCCTTCCACGTAGGGCTCGAGCAGGTCGATCACCTTGATGCCCGACTCGAACATGGTGGCCTTGGGCTCGAGGGTGTCGAACGCGGGCGCGGGGCGGTGGATCTCCCAGCGGTCGGCGATGTCGTCGGTGACGTCGGCGCCGTCGAGCGGCTGGCCGAGCACGTTGAAGATGTGCCCGAGCACCCCGTCGCCCACAGGCACAGTGATGCCCTGGCCGGTGTTGACGACCGCCATGCCGCGTGTCAGCCCGTCGGTGGCCTTCATCGACACGATGCGGACGCGGTTGTCGCCGATCTGCTGGGCGACCTCGCCGGTAATGGTGACGGGCTGGCCCTCCAGCTCGACGTGCATCTCAACGGCGGTGTTGATCTCGGGGATCTCCCCGGGCGGGAACTCCGCGTCGACAACGGGCCCGGCAATGGCCACCACGCGGCCATCGGCGTGCTCGACGGCGTCTGCGGCGGCTCGTTCTTCGGTCATCGTCATGGCTGTCACTCCTTGTGCCAGAGCGGAGGCTCGGTGGGGTTACTCGCGTGCACGGAACAGGTCCGCGGTACGGGCTTCGATGGTGTCGGAGAGCAGATCGACTGCGCCGCCGGTCTGCGCGAGCGCCTCGGCGCCGCCGACGATCTCCATGATCTCGGTGGTGATGGCGTCCTGGCGGGCACGGTTCATGACGCGCGTCAGGTTGGTCTTGAGTTCTTCGGCGTTGTCGGTGGCTGCCTTCATGGCGCGCTGGCGGGCCGCGTGCTCCGACGCCGAGGCCTCAAGCAGCGCCGAATAGAGCCGGGCTTCTGCATATCGCGGCAGCAGCCGCTCCAGAATGACGGCGGGTTCGGGCTCGAACTCGTAGCCGCCCTCGGGGCCGCCTGCCGAACTCTCGGCGCCGTCTGCTTCGTCGAGCTCACCCGTGTCGAGCGGCATGAACGGCACGATGGCCACCGACTGATTGCCCATGGAGTGGAACTGGGTGTACGCCAGCATGACTCGGTGGCAGCCGTTCTCGAACAGCTCGGTCGCCGCTGCGGCGACCTGCTGGGCGTCGGCGTAGCTGGGTTGGTCGCTGAAGCCCTCGAAACCGGCTGCGATGCGGTAGTCGCGGAAGCGGAAGTACCCGAGCGCCTTGCGCCCCGACAGCACCAGCTCGTAGTCGCGGCCCTCCGCTGCGTCAGCGGCGATGGCCCGCTCGGTGGCCCGCAGGACATTGTTGTTGTACCCGCCGCACAGACCGCGGTCTGCTGCGATGGCCACGTAGGCGACCTTGGTCACCTCGGCCGGTTCGCGCAG
Source organism: Acidimicrobiia bacterium (assembly GCA_022827265.1). Taxonomy (GTDB): domain Bacteria; phylum Actinomycetota; class Acidimicrobiia; order Acidimicrobiales; family Poriferisodalaceae; genus Poriferisodalis. Next base: position 2,838 of record JAJDTF010000086.1, read on the forward strand.
CAGCGGGTGGTCGGCTTCGCCGCCGGCGGACGCCAGGTTGGCAATGACGGCGGTCACCTTGTCGCTGTACGGACGTGCTGCCCGCACCCGGGCTTGGGCTCGAACGATGCGAGAGGCTGCAATCAGCTCCATGGCGCGCGTGATCTTCTTGGTGGCGTCGATCGACCTGATCCGACGCCGAAGAATGCGCTCCTGACCGCTTGCCATCGGTGCTCAGTCCCCCGCTCAGTCCTCGCCGTCAGCGTCGGCAGCACCGTCGGCGGCATCGGCCGTGCTCACGAACTGGGCTGCGAAGGCTTCCACAGCCGCCTGCAGCGCTGCTGAGTCGACATCGCCGGTGGAGCGGATGTCCGACATCAATGCGCTGTGGCGGGTGCCCATGTAGGCCAGCAGTTCTTCCTCGTAGCGGTTGACGTCCTCGACGTCGATGCCGTCGACGTAGCCGTTGGTGCCCGCATAGATCACGACCACCTGCTCCTCGACCGGCATCGGCGAGTTGAGCCCCTGCTTCAGCAGCTCCACGAGCCGGTAGCCGCGGCCGAGCTGCGCTGCCGACACGGCGTCGAGCTCGGAACCGAACGTGGCGAATGCCTCGAGGTCGCGGAACTGGGCGAGGTCGATCTTGAGCGTGCCGGCCACGCTCTTCATGGCCCTGGTCTGCGCTGCCGATCCCACCCGCGACACCGAGATGCCCACGTCGACCGCAGGCCGCACACCGGACTTGAACAGGTCGTCCTGAAGGTAGATCTGGCCGTCGGTGATCGAGATCACGTTGGTCGGGATGTACGCCGAGACGTCGCCCGCCTTGGTCTCGATGATCGGCAGCGCAGTCAGCGAGCCTGCGCCGTTTGCATCGGACAGCTTGGCGGCACGCTCGAGCAGCCGGCTGTGCAGGTAGAAGACGTCGCCCGGGTAGGCCTCACGTCCAGGCGGCCGGCGCAGCAGCAGCGACAGCTGGCGGTAGGCCTCGGCCTGCTTGGACAGGTCGTCATACACGATGAGCGCGTGGTCGCCGGTCTCCATCCAGTGCTGGCCCATCGCGCAGCCCGCGTAGGGCGCCAAGTACTTGAACGGCGCCGAGTCTGCCGCAGGCGCCGAGACCACCACCGTGTACTCCATGGCACCGCGTTCACGCAGCGTGTTCACCACCTGCGCGACCGTCGAGCCTTTCTGCCCGATGGCGACGTAGATGCACTTCACACCCAGGCCGGCCTGGTTCAGGATCGTGTCGACCGCGACCGAGGTCTTGCCGGTCTTGCGGTCGCCGATGATGAGCTCTCGCTGGCCCCGCCCGACGGGCGTCATCGAGTCAATGGCCTTGATGCCGGTCTGCAGCGGCTCATGCACGGGCTTGCGGCCCATCACGCCGGGGGCCTGGATTTCCATGCGTCGCTCGACAGCACCGGTGATCTCGCCCTGGCCGTCGATCGGCTGGCCGAGCGCGTTCACGACGCGGCCCAGCACGGCATCGCCGACCGGCACTGACAGGATGCGGCCCGTAGCCCGCACCGCCTGGCCTTCCTCGATGTGCTCGACGCTGCCCAGCACGACGGCGCCGATCGACTCTTCGTCGAGGTTCAGCGCCAAGCCGACGTCGCCGCTCTGGAACTCGAGAATCTCGTTCACCGAGCAGCCGGGCAGGCCCGAGACGCGGGCGATCCCGTCGCCGACCTCGAGAATGCGTCCGACGGTGCCGGATTCGATCGCCGGGTCGAATCCTTCGAGGTTCCGGCGAATCGCGGAGGTGATGTCGCCAATGTTGATGCTCAAGTCGGTCACGACAGGCGCTCCTTCATCTTGTCGAGCCGAGTGCGGACCGAGCCGTCGAAGACTGCGTCGCCGATCTGAGCGGTCAGTCCTCCGATGATCTCGGGGTCCACCACGACATGGACGGTCACGTTGCGACCGCTGGCACGGCTGAGCGCCTCGGCCACCCGGTCAATCTGCTCGTCGGACAACGCGACTGCCGAGCGAACTTCAGCGACCGCCCCGCCGCGCGTGGCTGCCGCCAGCTCCAGCGCTTCGTCTGCGATGGCCTCGAGGTCGCCGCCTCGGCCGGCCCCCACCAGCATCGCCACCACGTTCAGGGTGACCGGTGAGGCCTGATCGGCCAGCAGGTCTTCCACGATGCCGATGCGGCGCGACGCCGGCACCGTGCGGTCCGACAGCACGCGGCGCAGCTCTTCGTTGCCCGATGCAGCCCGTCCCACCGACGCCAGTTCGGAGGTGACGCGGTCGAGCACGTCTTCGGCCTGGGCGATAGCGACCACAGCGCCGGCGTAGCCCTCGGTTCGCTCGCTCATCGGTCGATCCTGATCATCAGTTCAACTCCTGTGAGGGTCCGCCGCCTGCCGTCACAGCCACAATGGAGCTGCGGGCTACGGCGGGAACCTTCGGCGGGATGGCTCAGTTGCCCACCCGCTCGATGTAGTCCTCGATCAACTGGGCATGCGCCGCCTCGTCGATGCTGGCCATCACCACCTGCTCGGCGGCACCCACCGCGATCGAGGTGATGTCGGCCCGTACCTCGGCCATGGCCCGCTCGCGGGCGGCGTCGATGTCGGCTTCGGCCTGCGCCCGCCGCTCGGCGATCTCGGGCTCGATGGCAGCAAGCCGCTCCTGGCGGACTTCCTCGGCCTGTGCACGAGCCTCTTCGATGATGCGCGCCGCTTCCGTGTTTGCCTCGGCCAGACGGGCGTCGTAGGACGCACGCAGCTCCTCGGCTTCGGTCTTGGCGGTCGCGGCGGCGTCGAGGTCGCCCTGGATGCGCTCGGTGCGCGCCTCCATCGCCCGCCTGATCGGCGGCAGCGCGAACTTCCACATGACGATCAGGAGAATGAAGAACGCAATCGACCCCCAGACCACCTCGAAAATTTCGGGGATGATCGGGTTGGAGGATTCGCCCTCGGACGCCGCGAGCAGGCCGGATGCCAGTGCGTTCACTGCCGCCTCCTACGCGAAATTGAGCAGGATGAACACCACGAAACCGATGAGGGCCAGTGCCTCGGTGAACGCGATGCCCAAGAACATGGTCGTGCGGACCATGCCTGCTGATTCGGGCTGGCGAGCCATCGCGGTGATGGCGTTGCCGACGACGAGGCCGATGCCGACGCCCGGGCCGATGGCCGCGAGGCCATAGCCGAGGCCGGCACCGAGTGCCTTGAGGCCGTCGACTGCGTTATCCGCTTGTGCGAGCAAGTCCATTACTCGTTCTCTCCTGTGTTGTACGGGTTCTTGGGGCAGGGGCCGCAGCGGCGGGGCACTGTGCGGCCGGTGGTCGATGGGGACGGGATGATCGTGGTGGGGTCGGGCCTAGTGCTCGGGGTGCAGCGCGCCGCCGATGTAGACGGCCGTGAGGATGGTGAAGATGAACGCCTGCAGGACCGCCACCAAGATCTCGAACCCTGTGAGGCCGATCAGCATCAGGAACGGGGCCGGCGTGATGATGACCAACCAGGTGGGCGTGCTGTCGGTGAGCGCCAGCCAGAACACGGTGTGAGACAGCACGGCGAACGTCACCAGCAGCAGGTGGCCGGCAAGCATGTTGGCGAAGAGCCGCACCGCCAGCGAGAACGGCCGCACGACGAACGTGGACACGAACTCGATGAGCGCCACCAGCGGCAGCAGCGCCTTGGGCACGCCCGGCGGGACCACCACGTTCTTCAGGTAGCCGAAGAAGCCGTGGTGCTTGATGCCGATGCCGTTGAACACCAGCCACACCAGGATCGCGAGCGTGACGGGCATCGCCATGCGCGCGTTGGCCGGGAAGTGGATCAGCGGCACGACCTCGGTGATGTTCGAGAAGAAGATGAACAGGAACATCGACAGCAGGAACGGCAGGTAGCGCAGGCCGTCGGGGCCGATCGACTGCATGATGATGTTCTCGCGGATGAAGCCGACCGAGGTCTCCGCCACGGTCTGGATGCCCCGAGGAGCGACGATGGCCTCCGACCGTTCATAGCGACGCTTGGCCATTACGAAGATCGCCAGCGAGGCCGCACAGGCGAAGAGGTAGATGATGCCGACCTTGTTGAGCGCATACCAAGCGTTGGTTCCGTCGTCGTGCCCGAAGAGGCCCGGCCACTCCAAGAGGTGCCCGATGTCGGGGAAGGTCAGCGCTAGCAGGTTCACTTCTGCTCCTTGCCGGGACGTTGGAGATCAAGGCCTGGGGCTGCGAGCCGCAGGGAAACATAGCGGATCTCCCACCCAAGCAGACCGAGATGGCTCGCGACGATGGTGATCGCGATGGGCACTGGCTCGAAGATGCTGAGCTGACTGACCGCTAGCACGATGCCGGCGAGCACCGCGAGTCGCACGATGAAGCCGCCGAGCGTGGCCCCCATGAGCGCGACGGGCGACGTGCGCGCGCCCCATGCCATCAGCGCCGCTGCCGCAGCAAGATTGCCGATGACCAGCACGTAGCCGAGTGCAGACGAGAGCGCTCCGCCCACTCCCCATATGAATCCGCTGACGACCACCCAGGCGGGAAACACCCACAGACTGCGGCGCGCCATGTCGAACGCGATGTCGCGTTCAGGGGCGTGGTCTGCGCCCGCAGACGCGCCGTCGCCGGTCTCAGCTTGCTCGTCGGACATCGTCGGCGTCACGAATGCGGTCGCGCGGTGGCTGTGTGTCCGGTCTGGCTGTCGACGGGCTGGGACGTCTCAGCCGTGCCTCGGAACGAGCGCGAGTCGGCGTCTGCACCGGCGTCGAGCGAGACGCCGGTCGGCAGCGATGTCGGCTCGCTGAGGCCGGTGTCGCGATCGATGCTTCGCCGCTCGGAAGGACGGCTCGCTGCCATCTCCTGCTCGTGGACTGCCATGCGCTCGGTGTAGCGATACCACTCGACGACAAGCTTCATCATGAACGCAGTCATGCCGAAACTCAATGCCAGCCATGGTCCAGTACCCCACCAGCGGTCCAGCCCGAACCCCGCCGCTGCGAACACCACCGGTGTCATCACGATCTCGATGGCCTTGGCCAGACCGTCCTCGCTGCCGTTGCTGCCGACGGGGCCGCGTGCCATGCGCACAGGTTACGAGCGTCAACAGCTGCGAGGCGGGTAGCCGGCACAGGACTTGGCGACGTCACGCAACCCGGCGAGACTTGCTATAGATCTGTATATCGTTATGTCATGTCTTCAGAGCCTGATATCCCGACCAATCACTCCGGCGCCGACTCACCGTCCCCCGACGCCGTAGCGCTGGGCTATTCGCGTGTGTCCACAGTCGAGCAGTCCCGCAGCGGGCTGGGGATCGCAGCGCAGCGATCCGCCATCGACGGCTGGGCCGCCAGCCGCCCCGACAGGACCGCGGTAGAGCATCACAGCGAAAACGGCACGAACGGCATGCTCGCGCCTGACGAGCGGCCTGTGCTCAGCGTGCTGCTGGACCGGCTGGCCGATCCCGCCGACCCGGCTGGCACCCTCGTGGTGTCGCGGCTCGATCGACTCGGACGCAGCGTCATCGATGTGCTCGCGCTGATGGACCGCGCGGAACGGGAGGGCTGGTCGGTGGTGATGCTCGACCTCAACGTCGACACCACCACCCCCGCCGGACTCATGATCGCGACTGTGATGGCCTCAATGGCCCGCATGGAGCGCGACATGACCTCCGAACGCACCCGACTGGCGCTCGCCGAACGCGCCGCCGCAGGAGTGCGGTTGGGGCGCCCCGTCAGCGACCAGACGCGGGCCGCGGCACAGCGTGCCGAGCAGCTGACAGCAGACGGGCTCACCCTTCGCGCCGTCGCGGACGCGCTCACTGCGGAGGGCTTGCCCCGCGCCACTGGCGATCGGCAACGGCCATGGAACGCCATGGCCGTCAAACGCGCCCTGCACACCCTGAGACTCGACCGCCGAGCTGCCGCCAAAGCAGCCCACACCGCCACAACCGGCAGCGACAACACGCTCAGCGACCGCCGCTAGTCCATCCGCCCTACGACAGCAGCCTCGCGATGCTGCCGCTTAGCATCACGCTGATACAACACGACAGCACGCCAGAGACAAAGGCCGCCGCCGCACAATACAGCAGCAATAACCACCAACATCGGAACACCTAGGCCAAGCAAGACAACAACTGTCCAGTAACTTGCAAAAGCCATGCAAAAATACGCGAGCATATATTTCCGCCCTGTACGCGTTTTCTGTGGTGCCTCCGTAGCGCTCATGAATTCAGGATAGCACGTAGCAGTCATCGGCCTAACGCCTCACAGGCGTCGGCCCAGCCGTCGGCACAATCGCGCTCGTTCTGAATCCGCGTCAGCTCGTTTTTGTCGAGCTGGCCCGCCAGCCACTTCTGCGTGGCTTTGTCTACGTCGTAGTCATCGATGCGGCCGTTGTGATTGAAGTCGCCGGGAATGCCGGAGTCATCGTCTTCAGCCTTGCTTTCGTCTCCGTCATCGCTCTCGCCGTCATCGTTGCCACTTGGGTGACCGTTCCCAATAGCAACAAGCGCTCCAGCCACCGTGGCACTACATACACCTGCGCCCCCGCCTATCGTCCATGAAACCCAAGCTGGCGCTGCTGCGCCCCCTGTGGCAACGGTCGTTTTGACAGCTAATGCAACCAATGCAGTGCAGCCCGCAGTTGTGGCCAAGCTCACAATGAATACTTGCACGGGTTCAGGTGTTTTGTCCCAAACACGCTGCATCTCTTTACCAAATTCTGCTGTTATTTCGGCGTTTTGCAACGCTGATTCACCGGTGTCTTCAGCAATCTTGTTGAGAATGTCACGGACTTTCCTCGCAACGCTGTCCCCAACGTTCTTGATGGCCCCGAGTACGTCCGAATCTGGGCATTGTGCCGGACGTGCGGGCGGCGCGTAATGCGTACCAGTGTTGGCATCGTTCTTGTTGATCGTCTCGATCAACGCCCTCGCATAATCACCGCAGGGATCGCTGCTGGTGGTCGTGGTGGTCGTCGTGTCGGGATCGGCTGTGTCCGGATCGGCTGTGTCCGGATCCGTCGTGTCGGGATCGGCCGTGTCGGGATCGCCGGAGTCATCGCCGCCGCCGCTGTCGTCGTCTTTGTCGGCGTTGGGGTCGTGGTTCTCGTTGGCGGTCGGGGCGGGGTAGCAGTTCGGGTAGGTGCCGATCATCCCCTC
>JAJDTF010000136.1 GCA_022827265.1 Acidimicrobiia bacterium
CCGACGGCAGCACCGTGGGCACCGTCGAGGTCTGCTCGGCGATGACGCGAACGCCGCCGGCCACTTGGGTGAGCGTGCGGTGCACTGCAACCAGGTGCAGCACCACCCGCAGGAGGCCCACCGCGGCCGCCAGGATGATCAGGCCGCCGATGATGACAGTGACCCAGGCAACAACAGGCATCACGTCCCCTTTCAGCCCAGGAGCTTTCCGACCGAACCGGCGTAGCGGACCGCACCGTCCGCGACTTCTTCGATCGTCTCGTCAGTAGTTGCGAGCAAGTCCTGTGTCGTGTCGAGCTCGCCGATGATCCCCACGCCGCCGGCCAGGATGTCGTCGCTGGCCTTGCGAATGCGCTCGATTGCGGCGAGCACCCGGTTCAGCAGCGCGAGCGCGACCGGCACGACCACCACGAGCAGTATCAGGTTTCCAATCCACCAGAGCACGGGTTCCTCCTCAGACAGCCTCGGGTCGGTACGGCAGGACAAGTCGACGCACGACGCGGGCGAGCCCCATCTGTGCGGCGCGCATGCCGATGGTGATGCCACCGGCGGCTCGGACTTGGCCGACGGCGTCGGGGTCGCGGCCCGCAGCAACCGCTGCCAGCCGGTTCTGGACGTTGGCGGCGAAGTCGTTCAGCAGCACAGCGGTGATGTCGCTCACCAGGCCGCGCCCGTACTGTGCTGCGGGCCCGGAGAGCTGCAGGTCCATGGCCACCTCGACGCTCGTGCCGCTCGCAGCGTCAGCGAGGCTGGCGTTGAGCTCGAGCGTGGCCTGGCCCCGGCCTTTGCGATCGGCGCCGCTGGCGGCCACCGAGATCGTGCGGTTCTCCTGGTCGCGGTGAGTGATCTCGGCGCCCCCGTCGAAGTCGAGCTTGATCGGGCCGAGGCCGATCGACACGGTGCCGCCGTAGCGGTCGTCGCCCTGCTCGGTGGTCAGCTCCGTGCCAGGCAGGCACGCCGCGACCTGCGGCACGTCACCGAAGAAGTCCCACACCGCCTCCAGCGGCTGCGCGACCTGGAACTGGTTGGTGATCTGCATCAGGCGACTCCCTGTTCGAGCGCATAGGCCTCGCGGCATCCTGCGCAGCAGAAGTAGACGACCTCGTCGCCGATCTCGAGCGACGGCGTCGCCGGATGGACCTGAACGGTCATGCCGCAGACGGGGTCGACAGCTACCGGCGTCGCAGGCGCCTGGGCGGTGGTGGTCGTTGCAAATGCACCCTGGGCACGGAGCTGCACCAGCTCGGCCAGGATCGACACGGCGACCTCCTTGTGCGTGGTGCTGCCGAGGTCCAGGCCGGCGGGAGCTCGCAGTGCGCCGAGCTGAGCTTCCTCCACGCCTTGGTCTGCGAGCAGGGCTCGCACGCTGCGGCCTCGTCGAGCCGACGAGACCAGCCCTACGTAGGCGGGGTCGGCCTTGAACGCAGCGGCCAGCACGTCTTCATCGCCGTGCCCTTGGGTGGCAACGACCACCATCGACTGCGGCGTGAGCAGCCCTTCGCTGAACTCGGCGCGATCCACCAGCTCGACACGCCAGTCGAGCTGGGCGGCCAGAGCAGACAAGGTGGTCGCCATGGGCGAGCTGCCGACGATCACGAGGTGGGGTGCGGCCACGACGGGCTCCAAATAGATCTGCAGGGCGCCTTCGCTCTGACACGACATGGGCACCGCAGTCGTGCCGGGGAGCAATGGCAGAGGTGCGCTCGTTCCAGCGTGCTCGCCAGTTGTCTCCCGCTCTTGTTCGCTGCGCTCACGGGCCGCTCGGGCCACGGCCTCGCCTGCCGGCTCGGCCTCTGGGGGCAGGTCGCCGAATCGATCGCTGGCGCCGAGCGCCAGCAAGCGCGGCGTGCCCGCCTCGAGCGTCGCGATGGCCTCCCGGATGAATACCGGCTCCGCACAGGCGCCGCCGATCCACCCGTACATCTCGCCTGCGGCCGTGTAGATGGCGCGAGAACCTTGCTGCCCCGATGTCGGACCTTCGCGCCAGACAACCGTGGCCAGCACGAACGCATCGCCGCTGCGTGCCAGCTCGGTGGCGCGCTCGAGCACGCCCCAGCCCTCGACGGCTCTGTGTCCGACCGGTTCAGGCCCGACGGCGCCGGAGCTGCTCATCATTCGGTCGTCACCGGCGGGGCGCCGGAGACGTCGTGGCCACCGGTGAGGGCTTCATAGACCCGATCGGGCAGCAGCGGCATGTCGATATTGCGCACGCCGGTGTCGCCGATGGCGTCGATCACCGCGTTGACGAACGCTGCCGGACCGCCCACGGTGGCGCACTCCCCGATGCCCTTCGCACCGATGGGGTGGTGGGGGCACGGCGTCACCACCTCGTGGAGCTCGAAGCCCGGTGTCTCCCATGCGGTCGGCAGCAGGTAGTCCATGTAGTTGGAGCCGATGCAGTTGCCGTCCTCGTCGAAGGTGATGAACTGCATGTTGGCCATGGCGTAGGCCTCGGTGAGCCCGCCCATGATCTGGCCTTCGACGATCATCGGGTTGATGCGCACGCCGCAGTCGTCCACCGCCACCACCCGCAGGACGTCCCATACGCCGGTCTCGGGATCGACCTCGACGGTCGCGATGTAGCAGGCGAACGGCCACGTCAGATTCGGCGGGTCGTAGTAGGCGTTGTTCTCGAGGCCCGGCTCCATGCCGTCGGGCATGTTGCTGTAGGCGGCAATCGCGCATTCCTGGATGGTCACGCCCCGGTCAGGTGCGCCACGCACCGAGAACCTGCCGAGCTCCCAATCGATGTCCTCCTCGGACACCTCGAGCAGGTATGCGGCGATCTTGCGGGCCTTGGCGCGGATCTTGCGCGACACCATGGACACCGCCGCGCCCGCCACGGGGGTGCTGCGTGACGCGTAGGTGCCCATGCCGAATGGGGCCGTGTCGGTGTCGCCCTCCTCCACGAGGACGTCCTCGGCCGGTATGCCCAGTTCGTGCGCGACGATCTGCGCCCACGTGGTCTCGTGGCCTTGGCCCTGGGTCTTGGCGCCGGTGCGCAGCAGCGCCTTGCCGGTCATGTGGACCTTCAGCTCGGCGGAGTCGAACATCTTGATGCCCAAGATGTCGTACTCCCGGCTGTTGCCCGCCCCGAGGGGCTCGGTCATGGTCGAGATGCCGATGCCCAGCAGCCGGCCGCGCTGGCGCGCTTCTTCCTTCTGGCGCAGGAAGTCCTCGTAGCCGATCGCTTCGAGACCGAGGTCGAGGCACTTGCCGTACTGGCCCGAATCGGTCAGCAACCCCCACGGCGTGCGATGGGGGAAGTCGTCGTCGCGCACCAGGTTGACGCGGCGAAACTCGGCCTGGTCCATGCCGAGGTCGGTGGCGGCGGCTTGCACCATGCGCTCTTGGAAGAACATGGCCTCGGTGACCCGGAACGAGCAGCGATACGCCACGCCGCCGGGCGCCTTGTTGGTGTAGACGCCCTGGGCGGTGAGATACGCGGCCCCGATGTCGTAGCAGCTGAAGGCCGAGTGCATCAGGCCGATCTTGAACTTGCTCGGCTGGGCATCGGAGAAGAAGGCGCCGTGGTCGGAGTCGGTGTGCATCCGCACGCCGAGAATGCGGCCGTCGTTGCGCAGCGCCATCTCGCCCTTGAGGTAGATGTCGCGGCCGAACCCGGTCGAGATGAGATTCCCGCTCTTGTCCTCGATCCACTTGACAGGGCACTCGAGCAGGATCGACGCCAGGATCGACACGACATAGCCCGGGTACACCGGCACCTTGTTCCCGAAGCCGCCGCCGAGATCGGGCGACACGATGCGGATCATGTGCTCAGGCAGCTCGGCTACCAAGGCCACCGCGGCACGGATGATGTGCGGCGCCTGGGTGGTCATGTACACGGTCAGCTTCGAGGTCGCCCGGTTGAAATCGGCAATCGAGCCGCACGCCTCGATCGGCGACGGGTGCGAGCGGGGGTAGTGCATCTCGATGGTCGAGACCACATCTGCCTCGGCGAAGGCCCGATCTGTGCCCTCACGGTCGCCGACCTCCCAGTCGAAGACAACGTTGGAGTCTTGGCCGGTCTTGTCGTCGCGGATCAGCGGCGCGCCGGGTGCCGTTGCCTGGATCGGGTTGACGATGGGCGGCAGCGGCTCGTAGTCGACCACGATCGCCTCGCAGCCGTCCTTGGCGATGTACGGGTCGTCGGCGACCACGCAGGCCACTTCCTGGCCCTGGAACCGGACCTTGTCGGTGGCGAGGACGGCTTGGGTGTCGTATGACAGCGTCGGCATCCACGCCAGGTTCCGGGCGGCCAGCATGTCGCCGGTGAGCACCATGCGAACGCCGGGAATGGCCCAGGCAGCGCTGACGTCGATGGAGCGGATGCGGGCGTGAGCGAGCGGGCTGCGCAGGATCTCCATGTGCAGCATCCCGGGCAGGGCGATGTCGTCGATGTAGTTGCCCTTGCCGCGGATGAAGCGGTTGTCCTCCACCCTGCGCCGGCTGGCGCCGAGGCCGCCGATCTTGATCTCGTCGAGCGCCATCTCAACCCTCCCCGCCTGCGTTGGCAGCAGCGCCGTCTGCGCTGCTGTCGTCGCCGGCATCGTCCGCACCGTCGCTCTCAGCGTTGGCGCCGAGCTTCTCGGCGGCCCACATCACTGCCTTCACGATGTTCTGGTAGCCGGTGCAGCGGCAGAGATTCCCCGACAGCGCCCAGCGGATCTCGTCCTCGCTGGGGTTCGGGTTCTCGTCCAGCAACGCTTTCGCAGCGAGCATCATCCCCGGGGTGCAGAAACCGCACTGCAGGCCGTGCTCGTCCTTGAAGCCTTCCTGGATCGGGTGCAGCTCGCTCGCCGTCGCCATGCCTTCGACGGTGAGCACCTCATGGCCGTCGGCCTGCACGGCGAACATCGTGCAGCTCTTGACGGGCACACCGTCGTACAGCACCGTGCATGCGCCGCAGTTGGTCGTGTCGCAGCCGGTGTGGGTTCCCGTCAGCCGGAAACCGTTGCGCAGCAGGTGTGCCAGCAGCAACCGCGGTTCGACGTCGGCCGCACGCCGCTCGCCATTCACGGTCAGCTCCACCCGACGAACCGGCACTGTGTCATCGGCGCCGCCGCTCGGCCGGACCTCTTCGTACAGCGTGCTCATGTCAGGCCGCCTCGTGTTCGGATCGCTGGATCTGGGCGCCGATGCGTCGCACGAAAGTGGCAACGACGTGGCGCTTGTAATCGGCGCTCCCCCGGTGGTCGGAGCGTGGTTGCGCCGCCTCGGCCGCAAGCTGGGCTGCCGCGTCAACGGCGTCCGCATCCAGCGCCGTGCCGGCGAGGGCCGCTGCAGCTTCGGAAGCGTTGATGGTGGCCGGCCCGACACCGGTCAGCCCGATGCCTGCCCGTGCAACGCTGCCGCCCGACATCTCGACCGAGACCGCCACGCCGACGGTGGCGAAATCGCCGACTCGGCGTTCGAGCTTGAGATAGCCGCCCGCCCGGGCGCCGCGTGGGGCGGGAATCACTGCCTCGACGGCGATCTCGTCGGGAGCGAGCACCGTCTGGAACGGGCCGTCGATGAGATCGGTCACCTGAATGGTCCGGCGCCCGTTCGGGCCTTGCGCCACGACGGCGCCTTCCAGCGACACCATCACCGAGGCCCAGTCGCCTTGGGGGTCGGCGTGACACACCGAGCCCACGAGCGTCCCCCGCGTGCGCACCAGCGGGTCGGCCACGACGGGGGCCGCCGCAGCGATGGTCGGTTGGGCGTCGGCGAGCGCAGCGGATTTCTCGAGATCGGCGTGCCGGCACAGCGCCCCGATGCGATACGTGCCGTCGGGATCAGACCGGTGGTAGTCGAGACCGCCGATGCCGTTGATGTCCACGATCATCGCGGGCGCCGCGAATCGCAGCTTCATCATCGGGATGAGGCTCTGGCCGCCCGCCAGGATCTTGGCCTCGCCGTCTGCTGCGGCGAGCATCGCGACTGCCTCGGCGACGGTCGAGGGCGCTTCGTAGCGGAAGCGAGATGGATACATTCCTCAGCCCCCTGTCGACGGCCCGCCGGGACCTTGCGGATCGGGCACAGCTCGCGGCAACGACTCGGCGTCGGGATCTGGCCGTCGCTGCTGGTGCGGCGGCCATGGCCCCTGAACTGGCTGACCGGCAACTTTGAGATAGTCGATGAGCTGCGGCCAGGCCCAGACCGTCGGGCTGGCGCCTTCCTTGGGCGCACCCTCGATGACCTCGTACATCCTCGGGTTGCCGGCGCTATGGCCTGATGACTCGATCGGCATGGATACCCCTTCCCCCGGAGATCCGGCCGTGTCTCTGCGGCACAGCGAACTTACCACTGCCCGTCGCGGCACTCCGAACGAGCTCACTCGTCGCGCCGGTACATGCGACCGCTATGGCATCGGTGCCTTTGGCGGCGATACTCACGGGCATGGTGCTCGGCTTCAGCGGTTCGCTTGTGGCAGCCAGCTTCAACTCCGGCTGGTACCAGGCTGTGCTCGTCGTTCACTTGGTGAGTGCGGTGGTGGGATTCGGCGGCAGCGCCTTGGGCGCCGTCGTGCTGAGACGGGCATGGGCTGATGGTCCTGACGCTGCTGCTGCTGTGCGGCGGGCGTTTGAGTTGGCGTCGAACCGGCTGACGGATATGGCTGCGTACCTCGCCGGCGTCGCCGGCGTGGTGGCGGTGCTCATCGATGACCGCTGGACGTTCCGGCAAGACTGGGTGACGACTGCGTTCATCCTGTACTTCGTCTGGTTAGGCATCGCCCACGGCGGGCTGCGGCCGACCAGCGCCAAGCTGGCCGAGGCCATGGACACGGGTGCCGGGCTTTCCGGTGAAGCTCAGCGCTTGCGCCGACGCACCGAGCTCTGGTCGATGGCGAGCAACCTGGTCATCGTGGCCGCCATAGCCGTGATGGTCACCAAGCCGGGCCTGTAGATCCTGGGGATCGCGCAGCCCGAGCAGGGGAGGCGTCAGGCGGCGATCTGCGATTCGCACCGGGCGCGCCAGCTCTCCGGCACGCGGTCGCAGAAGCCCCGGCGGCCCGACGGCTCGGTGTACACGTCGCCGGCGCGGTCGATGATCGTCCACCAGCACGCCCCGGCTTCGTCGGCGTCGCTCAGCAGCGAGCACATCACGATCGCCTCGTCGGAACCTGAGGTCTCCCAGAAGCGGTCCTGCGCGGCGCCGGAGAGGCATTCCACGCGATCTGCTCCGGCGGGCGCATGGCCGCAGAGCTCGACGGCCGCCGCGGGATCGCCGCGGGTCAGGTTCCCGACGTCGCGGCCGTACGACGAGAAGCACAGCTCACGGGCCGCGCCGTCGAGCGTGGCGCACGTGGCTGCCACTGCGGACATGTCGCCGTCGAAGACCCGCCACATGTGGGTGGTCTGGTAGTAGTAGCAGTCGGCCCGGTACCGCTCGCCGACCACATCGCAGGGGTAGTGGGGGTCGTCGTCGAGCAGGTACTCGGTGGTGTGCCCCATCAGGCCCGAGAGCCCTCCCACCACGTTCTCCATGAACACGCCCGAATAGCACGACGGTGCGTCGTCTTCGTGCACTTGGTCGCAGAGCCCCAGCGCCTCGTGGATCTCATACGACGTCCACGCCATCAGGCCGTGCCCCACGCCGTGGAAGCACTGGTGGCGCACGAACTTGTTCTCCGCGAGCCCGCAGAGGGCGTTGGTGTCCTCGGCGAGCCGTGCTGTGCCGCGATCGGCGAACATGGCCTCGGTCGCACCGTGAAGTGCCCCCGACTGGCAGTCGTGACCGGCGATGGAGAAAGCGATCGGCCCGAAGATCTCATAGGCGAGCCGGCCGACATCGTGGGCTGTGTCGTGGCAATAGCGTCCGGTGCGCTGCTCGGCTTCCTTGAGCGCTGCTGCGGTGCCCGCCGGTCCGAAGCGCTCCACGAACTCCGCGAGCATGACGGTGTCGTCGAACAGCGCTTCGCCGTCGACTTCAGCCGGGAACGGCGGGAACTCCGGCACCGTCATGTCGGCAAGCAGCGGCGCAACGCCGGCGCCGGTGTCCGTGGCACCGGTCGCGACCACGGTGCCGGTCTGGGACGCGTCGATGTGGTTGTGGTAGCGCCACCAGCCGTTCTCGGTGAACGTGAACGACCAGCTCTCCCCAGGCGGGATCGCCTCGAGCGGGTCGAACTCGGGCAGGATCTCGTGCGTGGGATGGATGTTCGACGCCGGCCACACCGGCACCGCCGACTCGTTCACGAACCTCACTGTGTCGCCAGTCGTGATCTCCACACGCTCCGGCGCGAACGCGCCGTCGTCGCCGTAGACCACCGTCCACACCCGGCTCGACGGCCCGCCGGCGGCGACCGGCGCGGCACCGCCTTCCGCAGTACCGGCGCCCGTGACAGCGTCGGCGCCGGTGGCAGCATCGGCGTTCGTCCTCGCGGGCGCTGCTGCGGGCACCGAACCCGGCGCCGACGCGGTGTCCGGCGACGGAATGCTGTAGACGTGCGCATGAGGATGGCTGTGGGTCACCCCGTCAGCATGGCGGTGAGCATGGCTGTGGCTGTAGGCGATGTCGAGCGATTCGGGCGACGCCACGAGGTCCGTCGCCGCATCGTCATCGGCACGGGTCCCCCACCACAAGATCGCAGCCACGCCGCCGACAACCGCTGCGGCGAACAGCCCGTACGCGAGCCAGCCCGCCGCCGCATTCCTGCCCTGCCGTGCGGTGGGCTGGTCATTCTGCGGTTCGGGCCGAGGCCGCCGCCCGATGCCGAGGCGTCCGAAGCCGGAGCGCCTCACGCATCCGCCTTCCCATGGCAGGCCTGACGGCGCCTGGCGATGTCGATGGTGTCGCAGAACTCCCGCAGTCCTGGCTCGTCGGGGAAGATGTGCGGTGCGTCTCGCAGCAGCATCTCCCAGCAGCTGTCCGCGACGAACTCACCGTCGGCCCTGTCGGCCAGCGTGCAGAGCTGCGCTGAGAACGGTGCATTGGCCGGCTCGGTGAAGCGGCTCAGCGCCGCGCCCTGGAAGCACCAGGCGATCCGTTCCTCGGTCGCTGCGAGGCGGCAGTCGGCGGCGGCCACGGCCGGGTCGTCGCGGTGTATCGAGCCCAGGTCGCGCCCGGTGGACATGTAGCACGCCTGCGTCGAGTTCCATGCGGCCTCACCGCAGACCTCCATGACGGCATCGGTGCTCCAGCCGAAATAGAACAGATTGCTCGACTGCCAGAAGTAGCAGCCCGGCCAGTACTGCTCAGCGAGCACGTTGCAGGGGAAATGCGGGTCTGTCGTGCTGATGTACTCGGTCGTATGGCCCATGCGGCCCGACACGCCGCCGATCCCGTTCTCCATGTACACCCCGCCGTAGCAGGAGTCGCGGTTCTGCGCCGTGGGCAGGAGGTCGCAGAGCCCGAGCGCTTCGGGCAGTTCGTACGACGTCCACGCCATCAGGCCGTGGCCCACGCCGTGCAGGCACTGATGCACGAGAAACGGGTTGGGGCCGGCGCACACAGCCGACACGTCCTGGGCGAGCCTCGCCGTGCCGCGCTGCGCGAACATCAATTCGATCGTGCCGTGGAGCGCTCCCGCGTGACAGTCGTGACCGACAGTCGCGAAGGCCGCCGCTCCGAAATGCTCCCAGGCGATGTGCCCCACCTCATGCGCCGTGTCGTGGCAATCGCGCCCGGTCGCCAGTTCGACCTCCTTGAGCGCCACAACCGTCGCCGTCGGCCCGTGGGCCAGGACGAAGCGCTCCAGTTCTGCCCGGTCGTCCATCAGCGTTTCGCCGTCGACGTCTGCGGGCACTGGCGCGAATGCCGGCACGTCGACTGCCAGCAGCAGCGGTGCAGTGCCGGTGTCGGCGGCATCGGCGGCTCCCGCAGGGGCACGCTCGTCGGCAGGCGGAGCAGCGGCGTCGGGCGCTGTCCGCGGCGCTGCCGGCGCCTCAGCACGCGCGACCGTGCCGCTCGCCGCGGAGTCCACGGCATCTGCGCCGGCGAGTGCTTGCAGTGCAGCGTCGATCTCGGGGTGCCGATGAGTGTGAAGGGGCTCGGCCAGCAACGCGGTGAGGCTCTCAGCAGACGCCTGGCCCTCGAGGGCTGCGCCTGCGCCGGCCAGCGGAGCGCTGGTCGTCGACTCGCCGCCCGAGGCGCTGCACGCCGACACCAGCAGCAGCATCGCGGCGGCCCACCGCAAATGTCGTGCCACTACAGCAGGCCCAGTGCCGCAGGCCCCCAGTTGCGGACGGTCACGGGCACCGCCGCTGCACGCGGCGCGTTGATCACGTCGCAGTCGAGCACGCCCCATAGCGCCCATTGCGAGCCGGTGTAGAGATAGATCTTGCAGTCGCCCGAACTGCCTGCACCAGTGATCGAGAAGTAGACGGCGCCGATGCGAGCGGTGTCAGCCGGCGGATCAGCAGCGCCGATGCGAACGTCCTTGTGCATCTCTGCTCGATCCGAGGCCGGCGTGGCGACGGCAGAGAACGTGCGGCGCGCGCGTTGCGCTGGGATCGACAGCGCAACGACAGCCGAGCCGCTCGAGCCGAAGCTGATCGAGGTGGACATGGCGGGCGGACCGGGCAGGCCGGGCGGGCCGAACGGGCCAGGCGGACCGGGCGGACCGGGCGGACCGGGCGGACCTTGCTGAGAGCCGGTCGGGCCGGGAGGGCCCTTGGGGCCGAGAGGGCCAGGCGGGCCGGGAGGGCCCGAATCGCCCGTCGGACCCTGCAAGCCGGGAGGACCGCTCGGGCCAGGGGGCGCAGTGACGCCGGGAGGACCCGCGGGACCGGGAGGACCGGGTGGGCCGCTGCCGGACGGACCCGTAGGGCCGGGCGGGCCGTTGGGACCGGGCGGGCCGGGGGGGCCTTGTTGAGCGGCCGGCGGGCCAGTCGGGCCGGGTGGACCTTCTGGACCGGGCGGACCGGGCGCGCCGACGCCGCCGGAACCCTGCGAGCCGGGTGAACCTTGTGGACCGGGCGGACCAGGCGGGCCGTTGCCGGACGGACCGGGAGGACCAGGCGGACCGGGCACACCGCTGCCGGCCGGGCCGGGCGGACCGGGAGGACCTGCCTGGGCACCCGCTGGACCGGCGTCGCCCACCTGTCCCTGCGGACCTCGCGGGCCGGGGGGGCCTGCACCGCCGCCCGTGCCGGACGGGCCGGGCGGGCCGGGCGGACCAGGCGCGCCGAAGCCATCCGGGCCTCGCGCACCGGGAGGGCCAGGCGGACCGGGCGTGCCGACGCCATCCGGGCCGGGCGGACCGGGAGGGCCGGGCTCGCCCGGGTCACCAGGCGAGCCGGACGCTCCTGGAGCACCTGGCAGGCCGCGTGGCCCTCGTGGGCCGTCAGGCCCGGGATAGCCCGGGTCGCCTCGATCGCCTTCTGGCCCCTGATCGCCCGGCGGGCCGGACGGGCCTGGCGGGCCTGGCGGGCCTGCAGCGTCATCTTGGCCAGTCTGCGCTGTCGCGATGCCGACAGCGCCGTAGAACCACACTCCGCTTGCGAGCAGCGCCAGCACTGCTGCCGACGCGATCATCCCCACAGGCCGCCGGCGCAGGCGGGCGAGCCTCAGTCGGCGCATGCGAACGATGCCCGCGGCACCCAAGCCCCGTCGCTGTGCTCATAGAGCTTGCACACGGTGCCTTGGCGGGAGATGTACACCATGCCTTCAGCGAAGCTGCCCGTCGAGGGCGGCGGACCTTCGCCGAAGTGGATTTCCAGCGCGTCGTCCGAAGGGCGCTGATTCACCCATTGCGGCGCCGACCAACTGTCGCTCTGACCAGTACCGTCACTTGTGCCCTGCGGGCCGGGGGGGCCGGGTGGACCAGTCAGGCCAGGCGGGCCGGTCGGACCGGGCGGACCGGGCGGACCGGGACCGCCGAGGCTGCCGCCTGGGCCGGGCGGACCGGGCGGACCGGGCGGACCGGTCGGACCGGTATCGCCCTTGGGACCCGACGGACCGGTCGGTCCGCCCGTCGAGGCACCCGGAGGACCCGGAGGACCGGTCGGACCAGGAGGACCGGAACTGCCCGAACCCTGCGGACCCGGAGGACCGGGCGGACCGGTGCTGCCCGAACCCTGCGGACCAGGAGGACCGGTCGGACCAGGAGGACCGGGGGGACCGGTGTCGCCCTTCACACCCCGGGGACCCGGAGGTCCTTGGGTGCCGTCGCCTCCGCCGCCGCCCGAACCAGGAGGACCGGGGGGACCGGGCGGCCCTGACCCCGAGAAACCGCGAGGGCCGCGAGGACCCGGCGGGCCGGGAGGGCCGGTGTCGTCTGAACCCGCTGGACCCGGCGGGCCTGCTGCGCCGATGACGCCCTGCTCTCCCTGCGGGCCCGCCGGTCCCGCCTCGCCGGTCTGCCCGCGGGCGCCGCGCGAACCAGGCGGGCCGGTCAGTCCGTTCGGACCGGGCGGACCGGGCGGGCCGACCTCGCCCTTGGGACCCGGCGGACCCGGCGGTCCTGGCACCACAGATGAGTCTGAACTGCCCGACACGCCGGCACTGTCGGAAGCGTCAGCGTCCTGCTGCGAGGTCGAAGGCCCTGACTCTTCGGCAGAACCCGACATGTCAGTTTGGCCGTCGTCGCGAGCGGCACCCCTGTCGGTGTCGGCCCGGCTGGCTGACACCGACAGGGGTGCCGTCGTTGCATCAGTGTCAGCGGCTGGAGTTGTCGTAGTCGCAGGAGCCTCGTCGGCCAGCGACGAGGCCGGGGGCAGCCCAGCGTCAGTTGTTTCCTCGCTGTCGCCGCATCCTGACAGGACGGCGAGCAACGCCAGCGCACCGCCGAGGATCCAGACGCGTCTGCGCAGACACGTCACCGACCCCCCCCCCCCCGCAGTTCGGAGTTCGGAATGTGTCCGCCGTCGTATCTCATGAATGCCAACACCCCAACGTCTTGGCTCCGCTTTTCGGCGCGCCATTGCGGCCGATAGGTGCAATCGGCCCACATTATGGCATCTGGTCCCGCCGATGAGATGCACATCGTCGGCACCGCTGCGGCGTAGCGTCGGCGTGCATGACCGAGCAGCGGCAGCACCGGGTGTGCGTGATTCCGGGCGACGACGCGGCGCCCGAAGCGATGGCTGCGTCGCTGCGCGTGCTGGATGCGCTGGACCTGCCCATCGACTGGGACCACGTGCCGGTGGGCGACGAGCTCGCGGCGCTCACGCCCGACGAGCGGGAAGCGCTGGTCGGCGAGCACATCGATGCCGCCGACACGGTGCTTTTCGGATCGTCGAATGGCACAACGCCGGGGGCGTTTCACATGCGCTGGGGCAAGCGCACCTACGCCAACGTGCGACCCGTGCGCTGGCGGCCGGGCTATGCCTCGCCGCTGGCCCGGCCCGAGGGGATCGACTACGTGATCGTCCGGGAGAACCTCGAGGACATGTATGTCGGCGTCATGGGCCCGGCGCAACAGCTGCTCGATGCGGGACTGACCGAGGGCCGTTCTCGCGTCCCGCCCGATGCCGCCAACGGGCGCTTCGCGGCGAAGATCATCACCCGGCTCGGCACCGAACAGGTCACCCGCTTCGCCGCCGAGCTGGCGCTGAGCCGAGGCGGCAAGCTGACCGTCTCCGCCAAGACCAACATGCTGCCCGCCACCGATCGCTGGTTCTGCGACATCGCACGGGAGGTGGCCCAGGAGTACCCCGGCCTGGAATACGAGCAGTTCATCATCGACGACATGGCGCACCGCCTGGTGGTGCGGCCCCACGAGCTCGACGTGCTGCTGCTGCCGAACCTGTACGGCGACATCCTGTCCGACCAGGGCGCCGGCACGATCGGCGGCATGGGCCTGGCGCCGTCGGGCTGCTACGGCGACGACTGGGCGTACTTCGAATCGGCCCACGGCACGGCGCCCGACATCGCCGGCCAAGGCATCATCAACCCGACCGCCACGCTGGAATCGGCCGAGATGATGCTGCGCTACCTGGGGCTGGGCGCTCCGGCTGACCGCCTCGACCGAGCCTTGGCGACCGTGTACGAAGCAGGCGAGCACCTGACCCCCGACCAAGGCGGCACCGGCAGCACCGAAGGCTTCGCCACCGCCGTAATCGACAATCTGTCAAGCCACTAATCGGCAATCTGCAAAGGTCTTCGTCAACAGATTGTCCACCTCGCACCCGCTCCGGCTGTGATGGGTGGTACTGGTACCATATATGGCATGCGGAAGACAACCGTCTACCTGCCCGATGAGATCAAGTCCGGCGTCGAGCGCGAAGCCCAACTCCGGTCCTGCTCGGAGGCCGAGTTCATCCGGCAGGCCATCGCCGAGGCTGTGACCCGCCCTGCACCACGCGCTGCCATCATCGAGGGTGACAGCGCATGGGCTCTTGAGGCCGACGAACTCCTCGCGGGCTTCGGCGAGTGACCGTCATCGCCGATACCAGTGCCTTGATCGCGTTCTACAGCGAATCGGGAGACGAGCACGACGATGTCACAGCGTGGCTCGCGGCTCACGACGAGGCAATCGTGGTTTCGCCCTATGTCGTAGCTGAACTCGACTATCTGGTGGCCACGCGCAAGGGCGTGGAGGCCGAGCTGGAGGTGCTGGCCGAACTGGCCGGGGGTGCATACGAACTTGCCGCGATGAGCGCCGCCGACATCACGCGAGCCGCAGCGCTCATCAGGCGCTACCGAGACCTCGGAATCGGCATCACCGACGCCTCACTGGTGGTGCTCGCTGCCCGCTATCGCACTGACACCATCCTCACGCTCGACAGGCGGCATTTCGGCGCGCTGCGTTCGCTCACGGGCGAACCGCTTGTCGTCGTGCCGTAGTAGAGCGGTCTCGCAGGGCTTGGGTACGATGCCGCGACTATGTCGCTCGACGGCCAACGTCTCGATGCCGTGCGCACGGCGGCAGAGGGGTGGCAGCAGGAGCTCTTGGACACGAGCGGGCGCAACCGACTGCGCAACTATCGAGACCTGAAGACTGGCACCCTCGATCTCACGCCAGGCGGGCAAGAAGGATTGAGTGCTTCTGCATTGGATCGGCTGTTGGCCGGTCGCAAGGTGCGCCTCAGTGAACTCTTCACGGCGGTGGCAGCCGACGCTGCGACGCCATTGGATGATGCTCGACGGCGCATGATCGCTATCCACAAGACGGCGCTGACCAATCTGGAAGAGAAAGGCATCGGCACCTGCTTCGCGGGAATCGGCCTCGCGACGTGGAATGTCGACCAAGGTACGGAACCAAATGCACCGGTGATCCTCGTGCCACTGCACACCGCACCGACGGGGGCCGCAACGCGCGACTACGAAGTCTCCGTAGCCGGCGACGCGCACCTGAACCCGGTGCTTGCACACATCTTGCGAAGCGAACACAGCATCGACACCGACGACACAGAAGCTGACCTTGCCGAAGATCCTCCCGCTTCGCTCGAAGCCTTCGAAGAACTGTTCGACCGGCTGGCCGGCACATGGAGCGAGCTCCTGGGATTCGCAATCACGCCACGGGTCGTGTGCGGCAACTTCTCGTATTCGACGATGCCGCTCGTTCACGACCTCGAGCAGAACACCGAGGTGCTCGCACAGAACGATCTCGTGGCAGCAATTGCAGGGGTCGCACACGCTCGTGCTGCGCTCAGCGCTCAGGTGTGCGACCCGAGTCCCAGCCAGCCTGATGCCGATCCTCTCGAATCGGAGTTCCTGATCCTCGACGCCGACTCCAGCCAGCATCGAGCCATCAATCAGGTGCTCGGCGGCGAGTCGCTGGTCATCCAAGGACCACCCGGAACCGGCAAGTCGCAGACCATCTCCAACCTCATCGCAGCGCTCGCCGCGCGCGGCAAGCGAGTGCTCTTCGTCGCCGAGAAGCGAGCCGCCATCGAGGCGGTCACCAAGCGGCTGAACCAGGCCGCACTGGGCGACTTGATTATGGACTTGCACGGCGGCGTCACGTCTCGCCGCGACTTCGCATCCAACTTGGCTGCGTCGCTCGACAATGTCAGCAAGATCCCTGCCCAGGACTATGCCGACTTGCATGGCCAGCTGGCGGCCCGAAGGGGCGAGCTGCTCGCGATGTCGGCGGCGCTCCACGAAGCCCGCGAGCCGTGGGGCCTCAGCGTGCGGGAGATCTATGAACGGCTGCTGGCGCATGACCCGCCGGCCCGCTCAGAGCAGCGCCTGGGGAGCGACGCCGCTCGGCGGATCGATCGCGACAACTGGCGCACGCTGGAGAGCCGAATCACCGAGTGGGTCGAACTCGGCGGCCCCTTGTTCCCCAAACAGCACCCGCGCTGGCACAACAGCACAATCACATCGCCATCCGAAGCCCAGACAGCGCTCGAAACGCTGCGGAGCGCCGCACACACTCTGCTCCCCACTGCCGACCGCGACATCCGCTCCTGTCTCGAGAGCGTCGGGATAGCCGTGTCGGGAGAAGCATCCGATCGGGCCGGCGTCCTGAGCCTCTTCGGCGAGATTCGGTCGCTGCTCGAACGCTGCAGCCCCGACGTGTACCTCCTCGATCTGGCTGCGCTGAACGCCCAATTCGCACGGGCGCGCGGCTCGTGGAAGCTCACCCAGGCGTTCTCGCGCAAGCTGCGGCAGTGCCGCAAGACTGTCGAGGACACGTTGCTCGACGGCGGCAGCAAGCGGCTGGGGGCAGACGAGGCAGCCGAGATTGTGGAACAGGCACTGCACCAGCGGTCGACGTGGTCCGAGCTCGGCGCCGATGGCCTGCCCCGACCACCCGTCGACCTCGACGCCGCGCTCACAGCAGCAGCCGAAGCGCTGTCGGCGCTGGTCCAGCTCGCCGAGACCGGGTTGATCGACCGGGCCTCCGCCGAAGCTCGGTCGTGGGCAGAGCTGTCGGCCGACATCGGCACGCTCGCCACAGACGCGCACGCTGCCCAGCGCCTGCCCCGGCTGCGAGAACTCGAATCAGACTTGCACGCATTCGGCGTCACAGACGTTCTCGCCTCGCTTGACGATGAGTGTTCCGCGAGCAAGGCCGCAGACGCGATCGAGCACGCTTGGCTGAGCCAGGTCCTCGAGGACATCCAGTTCGCCGATCCTCGAATCTCGAACTTCGACAGCAACCGCGCAACCCGCTTGCTGGGCGAATTCGCCGAGTTCGATCGGGATCACCTCGCTGCCAATCCGATGCGCCTCCGGCGCGAGGTCGCACAGAACGTCGTCGCGGCAATGGATGCACACCCGAGCGAGGCTGACATCCTCCGCAAGGAAGCTGCGAAGCGGCGACGGCATCGCAGCATCCGCCGTCTGCTTGCTGACGCCCCGCATGTCCTGACCGCGTTGCGCCCCTGCTGGACGATGTCGCCGGTGCTCGTCGCCGAGATGATCCCGATGCAGTCGAGCCTCTTCGACGTGGTCATCTTCGACGAGGCGTCGCAGATCCCGCCGGCTGAGGCCATCAGCAGCCTCGCGAGGGCCCGTCAAGCTGTCATCGCCGGAGACAGCCGTCAGCTGCCGCCCACGACGTTCTTCGGACGAGAGTCCTTCGAACACGAAGGCGTCGAAGATGACACCGATTTCTCGACGGGGGACGTGGAGTCTCTGCTTGATCTCGCGGACGTCTTCCTTCGCGACGCCATGCTGACATGGCACTACCGCAGCCGCGACGACCGCCTCATCGCCTTCTCGAACAAGCACATCTACAGCGGCTCGCTGACCACGTTCCCCGGCACAGACGCAGCGCCGCCAGTGACGCACCATGAGGTCGAGTTCCGCGCGCTTGCCGCTGCGAACGGCACGCGTTCCAATCCCGACGAAGCCCTCCATGTGGCCGAGCGCGTGCTGGAACACGCACGCACCTCGCCGCACGAGACGCTCGGCGTGATCGCGTTCGGTCAAGCCCACGCCGACGCCATACAAGGCGAACTCAGCCGGCTCATGCGAGACCTCGAAGATCAGTCCTTGGATGACTTCTTCTCCGAATCCAATGAGGAGCGCTTCTTCGTGAAGAACATCGAGCGGGTTCAGGGCGACGAACGGGACGCCATCGTGCTGAGCGTCGGCTATCACAAGGACGCCAACGGGCGGCTGCTGTACCGGTTCGGTCCGTTGAATCAAGAAGGCGGCGAGCGGCGTCTCAACGTCGCCGTGACCAGGGCCCGTTCACGATTGGCACTCGTCTCTTCGTTCAGTCATCGCGACATGGCACCTGATCGTTCGTCGGCGCGGGGTGTAGAGCTCTTGCGTCAGTATCTGGAGTACGCCGGTTCCCGATGCGAGGTGCTCGGATCGGCCGCACATGATGTACCGCTCAACCCTTTCGAACTCTCGGTACAGCGCGGCCTGCAACGTCGCGGCATTCCCGCCACGCCGCAATTCGCAGTCGCCGGCTACCGGGTCGACTTCGCATGCGCCCATCCCGACAAGCCGGGGCTGATGGTGCTCCTTCTCGAGGCCGACGGTGCCAGCTACCACTCCGGCGCGACGGCCAGAGATCGAGACCGCATCCGCCAGCAGGTGCTTGAAGACAAGGGCTGGAGCGTTCACCGCATCTGGTCGACCTCATGGTTCAACGACTCCGAAGCCGAACTTGACAAGGCAGAAGAAGCTTGGCGCAAGGCGGTTTCTGCTGCGGACGCTCCGTGAAAGCCACAGCGATCGGCGAGTTCGTCGGCAGTACGGCCTGTCACCTCGCCCGCATCTCGCGGCGCCAGGCCGAACGTCCCCCGTGTCGGCTCTCCGGGAAGGCGGAACATCGGCGACTACACGCACGCCGAACTCGTGTCCCTCGCCCGCTGGATCAAGCGGGACACGCTGCTTCGTACCCAAGCCGACCTGATCTCGGAGCTTGCCGCCGAGTTGGGTTTCAAGCGACTCGGCAGGCGAATAGTCGAGGCCCTCACGGCAGCGGCCAAGGCCGTCGGAGAGTCGCTGACGGACTAACCGGAACTGCATCGGGCGCATGCTGGCAGACCTGTCGATACAGGTTGCGCGGCGCTGCACGGGGCAGGTCACTTCAGATTGAGCAAAGGATGCCGACATGAGCGAGCAGACGGCGAGCGGCGAGACGCTGCCGCGGGGAATACCTGACGACCGGCCTGGCGATGGCGACGACAGCGCACCCGTGTCGTTTCGCCTGAACGAGCTTCGGCCGTGGGGCATTGCGGCGTACGTGGCGGCCGGCATGGCTGCCGATGACGCGGCGACCGTGGTCGACAACCAGCTCTGGTCGGACCGGCGCGGCGTCGACACGCACGGCTTCCAGCGGGTGAGCTGGTACGTCAACTGGTTCCGCGACGGCACGACTGACCCGACTGCACAGTGCGAGATCGTGACTCGCACGCCATCAGTGCTGGTGGCCGACGGGCACCACGGTCTCGGCCAGCTCGTGATCACCCGGTTCATGGAGCAGCTCATTGACGCCGCCCGCGAAAGCGGGCTGGTGGTTGGCGTGATCCGCAATTCCAACGACTGGGGCTGCGGTGCGAACTACCCGTATCAGGCCGCCGAGGCCGGCTTTGTCTGCTACGGCACCACGACTTCGGTGCCGAATCTGGCACCGTTCGGCAGCCGCCGGAAGCTGTTCGGCAACAACCCGATCGTGTGGACGTTCCCCCGCCGCGGCCAGCCGCCGATCGTTCTCGACATGGCCATCACGCCGGTGGCGTTGGGCAAAGTGCTGCGGGCCCGCTCCGAGGGCTCGGAGATCCCGGTGGAATGGGGCTTTCTGGATCGCGACGGCAACCCCACGGTCGACCCCGACGTGGCGATGCGCGGCATCGTGCCGGCCATCGGCGGATACAAGGGCATCGGCATGATCACGGCTTCGAACATCGCAGCGGGGATCCTGGGCGGCTCAGCTCACACCGGCGATGTGGCCGTGGGCAGGCGGGGCCAGTTCTTCCTGCTGATGGATCCGGGTGTGTTCCGCGACCGTGAGGGCTACTACGACGACATCGAGGACATGGTCGCCCAGATCCGCGCGGCCGGGGAAGAGGATGCGCTGCCGGGCCAGACCGTGTACCTGCCGGGCGAGCTGGAACAGCTCGAGATGGACCGGCGGACTGCCGCGGGCACTGTCAGCTACCCCGCGTCGGTCGTCAGGTCGTTGGGCCG
>JAJDTF010000037.1 GCA_022827265.1 Acidimicrobiia bacterium
ATGATCGACGGGAGAGCCGAGGGTCGAGTCATTCACTTCGGTTCCTGCTCAGTCATGCGCGCCCGTGACGACCGGCTGCGCACATTCCGGCGCAACACCCGAGCGCGCGCCGTCATCGGCTACCGCAAGACCGTCTACAGCAACCTCGAGCTGGCTGCGTTCGAGCTCCTCCTGCTCGAAGCGCTCAGCAGGTACAGCCAGACGGGTGCCCCAGCCCGGCACCTCCGAAATAACTACGAGTCCCTCTGCGACAAGCTCGGCTTCAAGTACATCTACTGACCCGATAAGCGCTGGACGCGGCGAAGCCGCCCCCATCTAGGATGCGCCGATGGCACGACGCGGCCCACAGTCGCTGAGAATCCGAACTTCGCAGGTGCGTTAGCCTCATGGTTGTGCAGACTGATCTCGCCAAGTGGGCTGAGGTCGGCGCGAGGGTCCGAACTGCTCGAATCGAGTCTGGGGTCAGCGCCGCGGCCTGCGCGAAGCACGCTGGCATCGACGAGGCGGAAATAGAGGACATCGAGCGCGGCGAGCGCGGAATCGCCACGACCGAACTTGTGCGACTCGCTGAATGCCTTTCGATGCGATTGGAGTGGTTCTTTCAAGATGCACCCAAGTCAGTTGTTTCGCGACGACGCGGCCAGCCGGAGGGCAGCACCTGTTCGGAGATAGACCGGCTCACAGAGCGCCTCGCTCGCGAGATTGAATTCGTGCAGCGGATTGGAGACCTCAAGCTGAGTGATTCGCCGCGCATCCCCTTCAAGCAGTCCAACGAAGCCATGGAGAGCGCTGCAGCCCGCACTCGCAAGCTTCTGGGCTACGACGAAGTTGAGCCCGCTCAGCGGCTGAGTGACCAGACCCGGCGTGTCGGCCTACTGACGTTCTCGCTCGCACTCGACGATCAGCTCACCGACGGGGCCTCGGTCATGTTGGCCCGAGGTGGATTGGCCGTCGTCAACGGCAGCCACGCTCCAGGCCGGCGCCGACTCACACTCGCCCACGAAATCGGTCACTACGTATTCGCCGATGAATACTCGGTCGACATGGCCGACTCCAGCAAAGCGTCACGGGAGCAACGCATCGACCGCTTCGCACGCGCACTGCTCCTTCCACCTCCGGCGCTTCGCCAAGAGTGGAGTGGCTCCGACATCAGGACCGACGCTGTGCGAATCGCTAGCGAGTACCGAGTCGACATGTCGACACTGGCACGGCGACTCATCGAGACGGAACTAGCTGACGAGGACGAAGCGGCGCTCGTGCGAGCGACACGGACCCAGCGCTCTGACATCGAAGACCTCGGACTGGTTGTAGCGCATGAGCTGCAGCCTCCTGAACTGCCGTCCGACTTCGTCGAAGCGGTGTTCGACCTCGTCAAGCGCGAGCACATCTCGCGAGCACGCGGCGTTGAGTTGTTGCTCGACACCCGTAGCGAGGACGAACTGCCCGAGCCCCAACCGCGGCCAGCGGAAGCCATTTGGTCGTTCGTCTCCTGACACGGCGCCGATGGACGCGCTCGTGTTTGATACAGGCCCATTGCGGCACTTCGCCCAGGCTGACTGGCTTGGGATTCTTGAGGAGATAGTCGGTGAGCGCCGAGCGGTCATCCCGATGGCCGTGCTTGCCGAACTGGAGTCAACGAGTCACCGATTTCCTGAAGTCGCCGATGCGGTCAACGCGCCGTGGGTCGACCACCACCAACTCCACTCGTACGAGGAAATGTCGGCCTTGGCCGCGTTCAGCGAGCCACTCGTGTCCGGCCGGAAGAACCTGGGTGAAGCCGAGGTGCTGGCTCTCGCTGCCACATTGCCGGCCGAAGCGGTCATCGATGACAGCGCAGCCTTCGAGGTTGGCAAGCGAGCGGGGGTCGAGTGCACGCAAACGTTGCCGCTGTTGTGTGACGCGATCCAGCGCGGGCTACTCAGTTTGGACCAAGTCAGCGACATTGCAGATGACTTGATCATGACCGACTATCGACTTCCATTCGAGCCCGGTCAGTTTGCTCGCTGGGCAACCGAAGTGGGATACCTCGCAATGCCCCACTACGACACCGGCGCTGGCGATGCCGTCGGCTCCTGAACTATCAGGAGCCTGATCGCCGTCGCCCGCAACTGCTTCGACATGCGACCGGGTGCCGACGGCGGAGCAAGGCGCGGCGCTACGGCTATTGCCAGAGGTAGCCGCACTTGGTTTGGGATGACGGCGGGTGGCTGTGACCCGTCACGGTGCCGTCGGCACGGCGGGTATGGGTGTGCTTTGGTTCGCCGGCGTGCCAGTGGGTGCATGACGCGGTGCTGCCCGGCTCGGCGCTGTCCGGCTCGCTGGTCACGGGGTCCTCGGTCTCGCTCTCGGAATCGGTGTCGGCATCAGACTGGGTCGCCGATACTGACGGGGATTCAACCGGTGCGGCGCCGGTCGGCGGTGTGCCGGCCAGGCCGTCTGGAGGGCCAGCGGCGGGGTCGCCCGCGAAATCGGCGCCGGTGCAGCCGTCCATCAGCGTCTCGATCGCGGCTTGCTCACGGCGGTCCACGCTGAGCTCCCAGCGCGTCTTCACCGCAACCCAGTCGGCGGCGTAGCGGCATCGGTACTGCGCTCTGGGCGGCAGCCAGTCGGCGGGATCGCCCGCACCCTTGCTGCGGTTGGTGCTCGCGGTCACGGCGATCAGCGAGCGGGGGTCGCCGAGGTCGTTGCCGAAGCGCCGCCACGTCGCCGCCGTCCACGCATAGCCGCCCGACTCCCACGCCTCGGCCAGCGGCACCAGATGGTCGATGTCGAGCTTCGACGCATCGGCAACCACCACGTTGTCGTACGCCGAATGCCACGACCCGTCCGCCAACCGCTCAGCGGCAAGCACCCGTTCCCTCGTGGACATCCCGCCGCTGTACAGCCACCCGCCGAACACTGCGTCACGGTCGTAGCCCGATCGATGCTCAGCCTCCACCCGCAGCCGCTCGAACAGCCCGATCACGCTGCGGCGGCGTTCGAGGTCTGCCGCCTCGGCCTCGGGATCACGAATCGACGCCTCAGGAAAGGTGACCGGCGGCAGCACCTGGTCATCGGCCGCCGAACCGTCCGCGTCGGCGGTCGGCTCGCTCCCCGGCCCAGCCGTCGGGGCGACCTCCGAGGTGTCCGAAGCCGGCGAGTTGCTGGCATCAGCCGAGGCAGAATCCGGCAACGCGGACGAAGAACCGGCATCCGCTGCGGCAACTGGATCCGATGAAACGGTGGCGTCTGGACTGGATGCCTGCCCTGCACCGGCCGCTTTGCTGGAGTCGGGCGTCGAAGCTGCAGCTGGCGTCAGTGCCGCAACGGGTGTCGGGCCAGTGTCGTCGGCTATCGACGAGGTCTCGCCCCGAAGCCCGCACGCCGCCGCCCAAAGGGCGCACACGCACACGACCAGCAGCGCCTTGCGCCGAACGCCGAGCACGTCGCGCGGACGCCGGCGTCGGCGCCCACCACTCTGCACGAAGCCGCCGAACGAACCCGAACTAGTCGCTGCGACTGAACAACTGCGGCTCTCCGACGAGCTCCTCGCAGCCGTTCGATTCCAGCCAGTCTGCTGCGCCCAGCAAGATGTGCAGCTCCTCGTCGTTGATGTGGCGCACGTCCCGGTGAACATGGTGGCGCGCAACGCGTCTCACAGCTTCGTGCAGCGGAAGCCCCTCATAGCTGCGCTCGGTTGCCATGCGGGAGAGTTTCGCGCGCCGCCAGCAGCGGCCATTGGATCAACGCGTCCGACTCTGCGCATTGCTCAGGCCATGGAACTGGGAGTGATCTCCGCGGTGGCCTGTGCGGCATCGCTGAGATTTGCCGGTGGCGCTACGTGGCGCCGGCGTGGGGTTCTTCGGCCCATTCGGAAGTGGTCGGGTCCCAGGTGCCGTGGTGCCGGCCCGCGAGGACGGGGTTGATGAGTCTGCCGACGAGTTCCGCAGCGCCGCGGGCGGTGGTGTGTTCAAGGTGTGCTGCCTGTCTTGCAGCCTGTGCATAACCGCGCTCCCAGTCCGGCGAAGGGAGCGTGACGGCAGTCGGCGTGGGCAAGCCGCGAAAGGCGTACTCGCTGAGCAATGCCGTGCGAAGCGCATCGGCGCTGACCACCTGGGTCTCGGCGATGATGGCCAAATCAACGAGATCGCGGTATCGGGTGCTCGGCCGACCTCGGTAGGTGTCGAGCATGGCAGCGTGCTTGTCGGCGATGTGGTCGACGAGCGGGTAGACGCGGTATCTAGCGATCGGCAGCCCAGGCACTTCGACCGGTTGGATGGGGTCCACGGACTCGGGCTCCGCAGTCATGTTGGAGACGACCACGAGATCGATCTTGAATCGTTCGAATTCTCGTTCGCCAAGGAACGCTGTGGCCGTGAGTGAGGCTGCGTCCTCGTGCGGCGAGGGAGCACGGCGCGCGTTGATGTCGAATGTGAAGTAGTCGCCAAGGGTGTCGCTTGTGCCGAGCCGCTGTAGTGCTTCGACGGCCGTCGTGACGCCGGTTCGACCGAACAGGTCGACATCGAGGCTGTAGCGGGCTCGGCCCGGTACCCGGGCCAAGAGGCCTGTGGCTCCTTTGAGCACCCACCTGTCAGGGTCTGCGATGAACAGTCGCGAGAGCAGTCGGTCGTATGTGAAGTGGCGCCGAATCTCGCTCGCTGCGATGCCGCCCTCGGCGGCGCCGTCGGCAATTCGAGCGGCGAGGGCTTGGCGGAATGCCTCGGGCGTGCGATAGCGCTGGGCTGGAGTGTCGCCGACGGCCGGGTCAGCCATGAAACGCCGGAGCCGGGTGCTGGGCAGCTTGGGCTAGCAGCGCTTCGATGTCGTCGTGGCTGACGGCGAGGCGGTGGGCGAGTTGGTCCTTGCTGACCGCGCCGACGCGGAGCGCGTCGTCGAGGAACCGGCCGACATGGCCCCCGTCGGTGCGCGCGGCAAGCAGGTCGACGGCTGTGCGGGCCACGGTGGTCACCGCGAACCCGTCCTTGACCTCCCAGTCCGCTCGCGGCACGCCGCCCACGCGGCGATACACCGTCACAAGCCCGCCAGTCTGGATGCGCCGCGCTGAGGTGAACGTGTGGCCGGCGCCGGCGAACACCCCCAAGCCGTGAACCCGGGCTGCGGACCCGAGCGTGACCCACACCGTGGGCTGCATCACCCGCTCGCGAGG
>JAJDTF010000113.1 GCA_022827265.1 Acidimicrobiia bacterium
ATTCCCCGCTCCTGTGTTGGGGTCGTGAGGCTTCCGGCTCGCCGCCGGCGTGCAGCGGCCGGGACCGCCGAGCGTTGCTGCGCCGGATCAGCCGGCCGACGGGAAGCGGATAGGCAGCTGGCGCGGTCCGCGGACCTGTCCACCCGCCCAGGTGACCTCGTCGGGCTCGCTCACCTCGAAGTCCGGGATGCGCTCGAACCACGTGCGCAGCGCTATGTCCATTTCCAAGCGAGCCAGGTTCGAGCCCGCGCAGCGATGGATGCCCGCGCCGAAGGCGACATGGCGGTTGTGCGGCCGGTCCAGGATGACTTCATCGGGCCGGTCGAAGACCTCCGGGTCGCGGTTGGCGCCCGGGAAATTCATCAGCACCTTGCTGCCCTCGGGGATCGTCACGCCTCGGATCTCCACATCGGTGGCAGCCCGGCGTGCCATGGTCACCGGTGCGTAGAAGCGCAGCAGCTCCTCGATGGCCGAGGGCCACAGTTCCGGCTCGGCCACCATCCGCTCACGATCGGCCGGGTGAGTGCCGAAGTGCCACAGGGCCGAGCCGATCGAGCTCCAGGTGGTGTCGATGCCGGCGATGAGCTGCAGGTTGAGCATGCCCACGACCATGATCGGATCGATGGGGTTGCCTTCGTGGTCGGTTCCCGCCAGCAGCGCCGAGACGAACCCGTCGTCGGGGTTGGCCTGCTTTTCCTTCACGACGTCGAAAAAGAACTCCCGGATCACGAGCCGGTACTTGCGGCGCAGATCTGGCTTCGTGAGACCCAGTTCCAGAACGCAGCGCACCCAGTAGGTGAATTCGTCCACGCGGCTCTCGTCGATTCCCAGCAGATGAGCGATGATCCGTGGGGGTATCTGCTGGGCGTACTGCTCGGCACCGTCCACATGGCCCGCATCGATGAACCCGTCGATGAGGTGGTTCGCCAGGTCCTCGGTGTATTGGCGATGCGATTCGACTGCCTTGGGCGCAAAGTGCGGCAGCAAGAGCCGGCGCGTCCAGCCGTGAATGGGCGGATCTTCCGAGATCGGCGCCGCGTTGGTGCCGTACTGCTGGAAGATCGGGTCTTCGAGTAGTTCCTCGAGCAGCTCCGGCGGGGGCGAGGTCACCAGCACGTCGCTGCTGGAGAGTTCGGGCACCATCTTGGCCATGGCCTGCACGTCGTCATAGCGGGTGGGCAGGAACGAGCCGCCCCAGCGCTCGGTGTGGGCGATGGGGCAGCGGCCCCGCAGTTCATCCCACACCGGGGCGGGATCACGGACATAGCCCGGGTCGAAGATGTCGTAGTCGATGTCCCAGTCGTCCACTGGTGCCGTGTCGGTCATGGGAGTGCTCCTGTGTCGAGGGCGGGTTCAGTACTGCGGGAGTGCACGCTTGTTTCGAGTGTCATGTCGAATGTCATGACGAGGGGTACTTTTCGAAGTTGAGCATGCGCGCGAGCAGGGTCGCGGCCATCGGCTCGAGTTCACACAAGCTGCGGCGGAATGCCGTGGTGAACAGCGGCTCGAACAGCGACCATGCCAACTGGGCAGCAGCGACCTGCAAGTACCGGCAGCGCTGCTGCGGGCTCGGTTCACCGTGGCGGCTGCGGTGACGGTCGAGCATCGCGCTCACCACCGGGAAGTGATCGCCCGCCATCGCCAGCTTGGCGTCGAGCGCGACGTGGGTCAGCGCTCGTACATAGCCCGGATGCGCCTGCATCGAGAAGAAGCCCGGCAGCAGCCCCGGGCCGGCCTCGGCTGTGTAGTACTGGTCGCGAATGTGCCGGGATGCCTGCGACAGGACCTCGCTCGCAGACCCGAAGTAATGATGGATGAGGCCGTAGTTGACGCCGGCCCGCGAGGCCAGTTGGCGTCCTGAGATGGAGGCCGGCGTCCTGCTGGCCAGGAGTTCGACGGCGGCCGCCACAAGACGCTCCTCAGCTCGGGCTCGTCCGGTGGCACACGACGGAGCAGCGGGGCGTGGCCCGCGGCTGCGCAATGGCCGGGGTGCAATCTCTCCGCCGGAGAATGGGCCGCGCCCCGCATGGAGCTGCTCGATCGTCAGCACCAGCTCGCGGTCGACAAGCTCGGCCGCATCCTCGAGCCCGACTGAGCGCACCAGCCCGGTGCGATGGATGCTCACGCCCAGCTGCAGGGCGCACGACAGGGCAACAGCAGTATCGACAGCATCAGGGGTCAGCTCGGGTCGCAGCGTGCGCAGCCCAGCGCAGTAGCGGTGAATGATCGGGTGCTCGGGTCGCAGGTCGACGGTGGCCTGATCGAGCTGGATCTGGGTCAGCACCCGCATGAACGGGTCGTGCCGCATCACCGTTCCCGGCGTGGGCACCAAGGCACCCGGTGGGAAAGCGTCGACTACGAATGCATCGCTGAGCCGGTCGAGAACGTGGCGGCACAGCTCGCGCTTGGAGCCGAAGTGCCGGTGAATCTGGGCGTAGTTGACACCGGCTGCCGCGGCGATGCGCCGACCAGAGACCGCGGACGGCGGTTGGGCCGACAGCAACTCGGTCGCTGCGGTGACCAGAGCGGCTGCAGGATGGAGTTCGCGACCGCTCGGGTGGTCGGCATCGATTGCAGCCATACGGCTAATCTAGAGCCAGAGCGCAGCGGCGGAAGGCCGCGGACGGCTGCAGAGGGGAACCGACGTGCGTATCAACGCCGTGCAACCGCAGGACTACAACCGCATCCGGGTCGAGCCGCTGACCGGCACGATCGGTGCGGAGATCCCCGGTGTCGACCTGCGTGAGCTCGACGATGAGCTGATCGCCGAGCTGCACGCTGCCTGGATGGACCACAAGGTGTTGTTCTTCCGCGACCAGGACCTGACTCAGGCCCAGCATGTGGCATACGTGCGGGCCTTCGGCGAGCTCGAGGTCCACCCCTTCACACGCAACGCGGAGAAGCACCCCGAGATCATCGTGCTCGAATCGACAGCGGAGAAGTTCCAGGCGGCGGAAACCTGGCACTCCGACGTCACCTTTCGCGAGTGCCCCCCGCTGGGCTCGGTGCTGCTGGGCCGCGTCATCCCGCCGCACGGCGGCGACACCTGCTGGGCGAACATGGAACTCGCTTACGAGACGCTTCCCGACCAGGTCAAAGAGCAGATCGACGGGCGTTACGCCATCCATTCGTACGTCAAGGCGTTCGGCAAGTCGATGAGCGAGTCCGAACGGGCCGAGACGGCCGAGCGCTTCCCCGACCAGAAGCACCCGATCGTGCGCACGCACCCGGTGACCGGCCGCAAGAGCCTCTATGTGAACCGGACGTTCACGCTCACCATCGACGGTATGACGCCCGCCGAGTGCCGCGACCTGCGGTACCTCCTCTACGACCAGGCCAGCACGCCGGAGTTCCAGTGCAGGTTCCGCTGGCGTCCGGGTTCGATCGCCCAGTGGGACAACCGCTGCACCCAGCACTACGCGGTCCCCGATCATGGCGGTCTGCATCGCCGGATGGAGCGGGTCACGCTGGCCGGCGACCGTCCAGTCTGATCGGCGAGTTCGAGGATCCGAGCACTGCGATGGCCTACACCGACGACTCGGTCGCCGACGGCGCGGCGTCCGCCATCCCGCCCGTGGACGACTTCGCCACCGACTGGGACTTCAACGACCCCGCGTGGGTGAATGACCCGTTCCCCATCTGGGAGGACCTGCGCGATCGCTGCCCGATGGGCCATTCAGAGCGGTTCAACGAGGGCGTGTGGCTGCCGTTGAACTATGACGACATCGTCGGAATCGCCGGCGACACGGTGACGTTCTCGAACGTGCATCACGGCATCCGCCGCGGCGGGACCGTCGACCGGGGCTACTTCCCACCGATCAACACCGATCCGCCCGATCACATGGAGATCCGCCGCACGCTGTTGCCGTTCTTCGCTCCCCGACGCATCGAGGGCTGGCGCAGCCACGTTGCCGCCGACTGCGAGGCACGGGCCGCTGCCATCGCCTCGCAGGGTCGCGGTGACGCAGCCGTCGACTACAGCCAACACATCCCGGTCGGAGCGATCGCAGCCATCTTGGGCATCGACCCTGCTGACGGCGACAAGTTCCGAGCCTGGATCTTCGACATCCTCTCCGTCGGTCCCAGCGATGGCGCCGTGATGCAGCAGGCGATCATTGAGGTGCGCGAGTACATGGCCAAGGTCATGGCGGAGCGGCGAGCGGTGCCCGGCGACGATCTGATCAGCCACCTGGTCACGACCGAGATGGGCGGTGAGCCGTTGCCGGATCACCTCATCGAGCGGATGCTGGTGCTGCAGCTCATCGCGGGCATCGACACCACTTGGAGCTCGATCGGCGCTGCGCTGTGGCACCTGGCCGTCCACGACGACGACCGCCGCAGGCTCATCGCCGAACCCGAGTTGCTGCCCACGGCCATGGAGGAGTTCCTCCGGGCCTACGCGCCGGTGAATGTCGCCCGGCGGGTCACCACTGACACCGAGGTGAACGGCGTCGAGATGAAGGCGGGGGATCACGTCATGATGACGTTCCCCATCGGGTGCCGCGACCCAGAGCGGTTCGAGCGGGCCGACGAGGTCGTGATCGACCGGGGCGAGAACCGCCACATCGCCTTCGGGGCTGGCATTCACCGCTGTATCGGCTCGAATCTGGCCCGCTTGGAGATGGAAATTGCGCTCGAGACCTGGCTGCGGCACATCCCGGAGTACTCGATCGCCCCCGGGGCTGACGTCACCTGGTCCACCGGCCAGATTCGAGGACCGCGGTCGATCCCCATCGTCGTCGACTGACAACCGTTACGCAATCGCCGCGTCTTGCGGCGCGCGGCACGTCGCAGTCTCACTATCGTGCAGCCAATTGGCTAGCGCCGTGGACTTCAGGGGGCGGCGCCTGAAATCTGGGAGGGCAATCTCGTGAGAGGGCCTACGCGGCGTGTGATGCGCCTCATGACCGTGCTGCTGGCATTCGTGCTTGCAGCAAGCGCCTGCGGCGGCGGTGACTCGGACTCCGGGTCGGGAACGGCGTCGGCGACGACTGCAGCGCCGGCGACGACGGCAGCGCCGGCGCCTGCCACGACGCAGGCACAGACGCAGGTGACCATCGCAGCGGTCGAGCAGACCACCACCACCCAAGGCGCAGTGGCGACGACCCAAGCGCCGCTGCCGCCACCCGAGGGCACGCTTCGCATGGTCGAGTTCTCCCCGGTGACGAGTTTCAACCCGGCCGCCTCGCAGTCGGCACAGAGCGCGTACCACTACCCGGCCTACGACACGCTCACCCGCCAGCGCAACGACTTCAGCCTGGCGCCGTCGCTCGCCACCTCATGGACGCAGCCGTCGGCAAACGTATGGCGGTTCACCGTGCGTGACGACGTGGTGTTCCACGACGGCGCAGCATTCGACGCAGACGTCGCCGTAGCCAACATGCACTATCACGCCACGTTCCCGGGCAATCCGAACGCAGCCACATGGGCGGCTCTTGTCGACGCCCGTGTGATCGATGACACCACCTTCGAAGTCGAGTTCTCGGTGCCCGCACCGCAGTTCCCGCTGGAGATGTCGATGGTGATGGGCATGATGATCAGCCCGAACGCGCTCGACGGCCGCGACCTCACCCGTGACCCGCAGGGTTCGGGGCCGTGGATTTGGTCCGATGCGGACAGCCAGGCCGGCGTGACCGAGGTGTACCACCTCAACCCGAACTACTGGAATCCGGCTGATCAGGGCGTCGAAACCGTGACGGTGACCGCTGTGCCCGACAACAACGCACGCCTGAACGCGCTGCTGACCGGCGAGGCCGACATCATGTCCACCACCCGTGACGCGCAGATTGACGCAGGCGTGGAGGCCGGGAACGTGCTGATCTCGGTGCCGAACTTCTTCGCCTATCTCATCGTCACCGATCGTGCCGGCGAGTTCGACTCGCCGCTCGCCGACGAGCGGGTGCGGAGGGCGATCCTGCTCTCGCTGGACCGTGACGCGTACGCGGACGCGATGCACTTCGGCAAGGCGGACAGCCTCGGCGGTATCTACCCGCCGGCGTTCAGCCAGTTCAACGTGCCCGAGCTGGACACCAAGTACACCTACGACCCCGACGAGGCGCGGCGCCTGCTGGCTGAGGCGGGCTACCCCGACGGGATGACCATCCGCATGCCGATCATGCCGGCCATCAACCCGA
The DNA here is from genome assembly GCA_022827265.1 of Acidimicrobiia bacterium. GTDB lineage: Bacteria > Actinomycetota > Acidimicrobiia > Acidimicrobiales > Poriferisodalaceae > Poriferisodalis. The sequence continues at coordinate 6,135 of JAJDTF010000113.1, forward strand.
TCGTGGAGTTCGTGGTGCAGATGCTGGGAGCGTCAGGCATCAACATCGATCTGATCCAGATCAACAACGGCGAGCTGGGCCCCGGCACTGCCTCGGCCCAGTGGGGCATCTCGTGGTTCCGCGACCTGTTGGTGCATCCGGCGCGTGACCTGGGCAAGTTCATGGGAGAGGCCGGCCGCTTCAACGCATTCGGCCTCGAGGACCTCGACGACCTCGAAGCCACACTGGTCGAAGCGCTGAATGCGCCGTCGGCGGAAGAGAGCTACGAGTTCTACGCCGCCGTCATGGAGGGCCTCATCGACCGCGGTGTGGTGATGCCGCTGGCTCACGGCGGTCAGAACGCCCTGTACGCCCCGTACGTGACCGGCGTGTCACTGGGACTGAACATGCAGGCGCCGATGCCGTACGGCGTCAGGATCGACGGCTAAGGGCCGGACTTCACGCACTCGGACCGTCAACTAGCTTTCGCGTCGTTGACGGCTCATCGCAGACGGCACACCGACGTGGCGGCCGGGTCGCAACGGCCCGGTCGCCACGAGTGCCGTTGCAGAACACGGGGGTGCTAGGTGCTTCGACTGCTGGTCAGTCGAATCCTCGCGGCGATCCCGCTGATGCTCATGGTCGCCACGCTGGTGTTCTTCTTGGCCCAGCTCAACCCGGTCGACCCGGCAGCCACCATCATGGGCGACGACGCCGACCTGGAGTCGCTGGCTGAGAAACGCGCCGAGCTGGGCATCGACCGCCCGCTCGTGGTGCAGTACTGGGACTGGCTGAACAGCGCAGTCGTCGGGGATCTCGGCACGAACTGGTTCAACGGCGAGGAGATCACCACCGAGCTGCGTGATCGCATCCCCGTCACGCTGTCGATGGTGTTCGGCTCGCTGATTGTGGCCCTAGCCATCGGCAGCGCCTTCGGCGTGCTGGCGGCGCTCAAGGCCGGAAGATGGCCCGACCGCACGATCACGGTTGCCTCGTCACTGGGTCTGGCGGTGCCCAACTTCTGGATCGGCCTGGTGCTCGCCTACTACGTCGGCGTCAAGCTGCAGTGGCTGCCGGCCATCTGGCCCACGACCCGGCCCGACTCGCTCGCCAGGTGGGTCGAGGCCCTGATCCTGCCGTGCGTGGCGCTGGGGATCTCGGCATCGGCGGCGATCGCCCGGCAGGCGCGCTCGTCGATGATCGGAGTGCTTCAGCGTGACTACGTGCGCACGGCGCTGGCCAAAGGACTGCCGGTGCGCCGCGTGGTGTCGCGTCACGCCATTCGCAACGCGGCGATCCCGGTGGTGACGCTGGCGGGCTTTCAGACCTCGGCGCTGATCGGCGGGTCAATCTTCGTCGAATTCGTGTTCAACGTGCCGGGGCTCGGCCGTTTCGGGGTCGACGCCATCCTGCGCCAGAACATGCCCGCACTGCTCGGATTCGTCATAGTCACCGCAGCGGTGGTGGTCGTCGTCAACATTGTGCTGGATCTCAGCTACGCCTGGCTGAACCCGAAGGTGAGGCCGGAGTGAGCGACGCACTCGCCGGGCTGGGCGGTTCCGCCGACGCAGGCGCGCTTGCGAGCCCCGCGCCCGTGCCCCAGGAGTCGGCTGCGGGTGCCACCCGGAGCCGGTTCTGGGCTCGCCTGCTGCGCAACAAGGTGGCAATGGCGGGGGCGATCTACCTGGTCCTCGTGGTGATCGCGGCGATCTTCGCCCCGCTGCTCACTTCGCACGACGAGACGTTCGCCACCCGCTTCCAGGACATCCTGTTCAGCCCGGGCGAGGCGGGCTACGTGCTCGGCACGGACCACGTCGGCCGGGACATCCTGACGCGCATCTTCTTCGGGGCGCGCTATGCCCTGATTGCAGGGGCCGAAGCGGTGTTGGTGGCGCTCGTGATCGGTGTGCCGTTCGGGCTGGCCATCGGCTACTTCCGCGGCTGGGCCGACCGGATCGGGATGCGGTTCGTCGAGATCGTCGTGGCGGTGCCTGCCGTGGTGATGGCGATGGCCATCATCACTGGCCTCGGCACGGGGCTCACCAACGCCATGCTGGCGATCGGCCTGGTGTTCTCGATGATCATCACCCGCTTGGTGCGGGCGGAGGTCTTCGCAGCCCGCGAGGAGTTCTACGTCGACGGCGCCCGAGCGGCGGGAGCCTCGGACCGGCGGGTCATGTGGCGGCACATCCTGCCCAATGTCGCGCCGCCGCTGATCGTGCAGACCACGCTGCTGTTCGCCCAAGCGGTGCTGGCCGAGGCAGCGCTCAGCTTCCTGGGCATCGGCGCCGATGCCAGCCAAGCGAGCTGGGGCCGCATGCTGCGTGACGCTGAGCTCAGCATCGACCGCACGATCTGGCCCGCCATCCCGCCAGGGATCGCCATTTTCCTCACCGTGGTGGCATTCAACGTCTTCGGCGATGGCTTGCGCGATGCGTTCGCCCGCGAGGCCCGCGGCGGGCGCGTCGGCGTCGGCGACGTCGTGCCCAAAGAGCGCAGCGCGGCAGCAGCCCCTCCACGGCCGCCTGGGAGCGACGACCCCCTGCTGATCCTGCGAGGGCTTGACATCGTCTTCCCCAAGCCCGGCGAGGGCACCGACATGACCGTCGTCCGCGACGTCAACCTCGACATCGGCCGTGGCGAGGTGATGGCGCTCGTCGGCGAGTCGGGATCGGGCAAGACCATCACGGGACTGTCGCTGATGGGCTTGGTGCCCGACCCGGGCCAGGCCAGCGCCGAGTCGATCGTGCTGGACGGCCGGGAACTAGTCGGGATGGACTTCAACGATCTCCGATGGATCCGCGGCCGGGAGATCGGCATCATCTTTCAGGAGCCATCGGCAGCGTTGAACCCGGCCTACACGGTGGGTCGCCAGGTCGCCGAACCGCTGCGTGTCCACCTGGGCATGTCCAAGCGCGAAGCCCGCGAGCGGGCCATCGAGCTCTTCGCCGAAGTCGGCATCCCCGATCCCCACAAGCGCATCGATGCGTTTCCCCATCAGTTTTCCGGTGGCATGGCGCAGCGGGTCATGATCGCCATGGCGCTGTCGTGCGAGCCGAAACTGCTGATCGCGGATGAGCCCACGACGGCGCTGGACGTGACCGTGCAGGGCCAAATGCTTGATCTGGTGGGCGAGCTGGCCCGGTCGCGTGGCGTGTCGGTGCTGTTGATCACCCACGACCTTGGGGTCGTGGCCGATCTGGCGGACCGGGTCGCGGTCATGTATGCGGGCGAGATTGTCGAGACAGGCCGCCTGACCGATGTCTTCGCCACGCCGCGCCACCCTTACACCGAAGGCCTCATCGCGGCGATCCCGCGCAATGAGCCGCGCTCGGGCGATCTGCCCACCATTCCGGGCGTCGTCCCGCCGCCGTGGGAATGGCCCGACCGGTGTCACTTCGCCGACCGCTGTCCCTATGAGGCAATCGAATGCCGACGCGGCCCCGTGGATCTCCGGCAGCTCGGTGCATCGCTCACACGCTGCGAGCGCAGCCACGAGCTCGAACTGCGCGGCGTGCAGCACGCTGCGGTCGTTGCCATCGCAGGATGGGAGCAGCCGACCGGCGAAGGGGAGCCAGCGTGAGCGAACCGCTGCTGGACATCGACGACGTGACGATCGTCTTTCCGGGCGGGCGCGGTGCGCTGCCCTGGCAGAAGCTGCCCGAAGTCCGGGCGGTGCAGCACGTGTCGCTGCAGATCGACGCCGGCGACACACTCGGGCTGGTGGGGGAGTCGGGGTCGGGCAAGACCACGCTCGGCCGTGCCGTGCTGCGCTTCCTGCGGCCCGAGAGCGGCTCGATACGGCTCGGCGACTTCGACGTCACCGGGTTCGGCCGCCAGGTGCCCACCGAGTACCGCAAGACCGTGCAGGTGGTGTTCCAGGACCCGGTCGGCTCGCTGAACCCCTCGATGGTGGTCGGCGCCATCATCGCCGAGCCTTTGCGCATCCACTTCGGCATGGACTCGAGTGCGGCGCGAGAACGGGCCGGCGAGCTGCTCGAGCAGGTCGGGCTGCAGCGTCATTACCTCGATCGGTATCCCCATGAATTCTCCGGCGGCCAGCGACAGCGCATCGCCGTGGCACGAGCGCTGGCAACCGAGCCCGACCTGCTGGTGCTGGACGAGCCTGTCTCGGCGCTGGACGTCTCCACCCAGAGCCAGGTCATCAACCTGCTCGAACGCCTCCAGCGCGAGACCGGTGCGGCGTACCTGCTGATCGCCCACGACCTGGCGGTAGTGCGCCATACCTGTCACCGCATCGCGGTCATGTACCACAGCCGCGTCGTCGAGCTCGGAGAATCCGACGACATCTGCGAGCGCCCGACGCATCCCTATACCGAGCTGCTGCTGGCGTCGATTCCCGACCCCGACCCCGCCGTGCAGCACGTCAAGTCGCAGCGCCGGCGTGAGCTGGCCCAGGGCGTAGCCGGGGCCAGCGGACGAGCGCCGACCGGCAGCTGCCCATTCGCCGAGCGGTGCCCTCATGTGATGGACGTGTGCCGAGAGTCGTTCCCCGAACCGATTCCCACTGCTACAGGCGGAACGGTGTGGTGCCACCTGCACACCAGCGGGCCCATGCTCGGGGGCCGACCGGTGAGCGAGCTGGCTGCTGGGTCCTCGATGGCCGAGGCCTCGGCACCTGCGGCAGATGGCTGAGCGATCTGGCGCCGAGCCCAGCCGCCCGAACATCTTGTTCGTGTTCGTCGACAACCTTGGCTACGGCGAACTGGGCTGCTACGGCGGCGGAGAAGTGCGGGGTGTGCCGACGCCGCACATCGACCGTCTGGCCGCTGAGGGCATGCGCCTCACCAACATGAACATGGAGGCCCAGTGCACACCGTCGCGTTCGGCGGTGATGACGGGCCGCCTGCCGATCCGTTCTGGGACTGTCCGCATCCCGCTGCCAGGCCAGCCCAGCGGTCTGACGCGCTGGGAGATCACCTTGGCGGAGCTGCTGTCCTCGCAGGGCTACCGGTGCGGGCACTACGGGAAGTGGCATCTGGGCGACAGTCCGGGACGCCAGCCGCACGAGCGGGGCTTCGACGAGTGGTGGGGCCTGACCGAGACCCACGACTCGTCGCTGTGGTCCACTGAAGCAGGCTATGACCCCGACGTCGTGGCTCCCGAGCAGCTGCTGGAAGGGCGCCGAGGCGAGCCGGCCGCACCCGTGGGCGCTTACGACGTCACCCAGCGAGCGTTGTTCGACGCCGAGGCGTTCGGGCGGGGCGAGGACTTCATGCGTCGTTGCGTCTCCGACGGGCAGCCGTTCTTCGTGTACCTGCCGCTGGCCTTCCCGCACTTCCCGACGCTGCCGCACCCCGACTACGCCGGCGTCACCGGCCTGGGGGACTTCGCCGATGCTTTCCGCGAGGCCGACGATCGGATCGGCCGCCTCGTCGGGGTGCTCGACGAGCTCGCCATTGCCGACGACACCCTGGTGATCTTCACGAGCGACAACGGCGCAGAAGACGTCCTGCCGTGGCGAGGCTGGACCGGCCCGTGGGGCGGTTCGTACTTCACCGCCATGGAGGGCAGCCTGCGGGTGCCGTTCATCGCCCGCTGGCCGGGCCGCATTCCCGCAGGACGGTCGAGCAACGAGCTGGCACACGCCACCGACATCTTCACCACGCTGGCGAAGGTCGCCGGGGCCGAAGTCCCCGATGACCGGCCCATCGACGGCATCGACCTGATGCCATGGCTGGAGGGCTCGTCGGGCAGTTCCGGGCGTGAATCGGTGCTGTGCTTCGTGGCAGACCGGCTGCACGCCGTCAAATGGCGCCACTGGAAGCTCCACTTCATCTGGCAGGAGTACATGGGCGATCCGCCGGTAGAACTCAGCATCCCGCGCGCCTTCAACCTCTACGACGACCCCCGAGAGCGTCACGATGTGTTCCTGCCGTCCAACACGTGGGTCCAGCGGCCGGTGATGGCTGCGGTGGCGGCGTTCTGGGACAGCGTGGCTGCGCACCCGCTGATCCCGGTGGGGGCGGAGGATCCGTACGTGCCGCCTGCTGTGTGAAGGACATGAGATGAGCGAGCTGATGGACACTGCTGACGAGCCGGCGGGCCACGAATCCGCGCAGGGCATCCTGGCAGGCATCAAGGTGGTGGAGTTCGCGCAGAACGCGGCGATCCCGCACTGCGGCCGTCTGCTGGCCGGCATGGGTGCCGACGTCGTCAAGGTCGAACCGCCCGGCGGCGATGCGATGCGATCGCTGGCCTCGCTGGCGCCGATGGAGGCGAAGGCCTACGCGCTGATCAATCCCGGCAAGCGGGCGATGGTGCTGGACCTGAGCCATCGGGATGCAGCCGAAGTCGTCGACGGGCTCTTCGCGTGGGCCGACGTGACACTGGTGGCCTTCAAGCAGGGCGATCTCGAGCGTTACGGCATCGACCCCGATCATGCGCTCGAGGTCAACCCGCGTCTCGTGTACCTCGCACACACCGCGTTCGGGCCCGAGGGTGTCGATTCGCACCTCGGCGGCTATGACGTGCTGGTGCAGGCACGCAGCGGCGCCGGTTTCATCATGAACCGGGCCGAGCAGGGTGTGCCGACGAGCACGAGACCGGCGGTGAACGACTTCGGCACCGGCATGATCTCGGCCCTGGGGGTGGTCGCGGCGCTGCGGCACCGTGACCTAACCGGCAAGGGCCAGCGTGTCGACAGCTCGCTGCTGGGCACGGCGATGTCGCTGGCCACGCCGATGATCGGCGGCTTCGAGAGCGATGAGGAGGTGCTCGCCGAGCTGAAGCAGGATCTCGCTGCGGCGCGTTCTGCCGGCATGGGCTTCGTGGATCAGCGGCGTATGTACGAGGAGCGGATCATTCCCGGCGCGGGCGCATTCCGGATCTACTTCCGGACCTACATGACCGCCGACGGCATGATCAGCGTCGCAGGCCTGAGCCCGGCGCTGCGCCAGAAGTTCCACGAAGTCACCGGTTTGGCGGACGTGGATCTACGAGCGCCGCACACCGATGAGTTCGATGAGATCGTGGCCGAAGCGGAGCGCGTGTTCAGGACGCGTGCCACCGCGGAATGGCTTGAGGCGCTGCGGGCAGTCGACTTCCCCTGCGGTCCGTATCACCTGCCCCATGAGGCACTGGAAGACGATCAGATCCGGGCGAACGACTACGTGGTCGATCTCAAGCACCCGGCGTTCGGGCGCTACACGACATCGGGGATGCCGTTGCGCTTCAGCGGGGCCGGCAATCCCGTGCTGGGGGCATCCCCGCAGTACGGCGAACACACCCGTGAGATGCTCGCCGAGCTGGGCCTCGATCCCGACAGCGTCGAGCGCCTGGTGGCTGCATCGGTCGTCGCCGACGGCCCGCCGCCTGAGTGAGTCTTCGTGACGTCGGCCGGACGTCGGCGATCGGGATCTGTGGGGGAGCGGGAGGCGGGAGTTGGCATCCGCCGGCGCCGCCGCGACGGGGCCCGGATCAGAGTGCGGGGCCGGGCCCGTCGATCTTCCAGTAGGTGCGCTTGGCTGCTACTCGGCCGTCTCGCAGCGGGTAGAGATCCACGGCGTGGGAGCGGAACGTCTCGCCCCGTGAGTCAGTGCCGGACACCACGAAGGTCTGCACAATGAGGTCGTCGCCGGCCATGCGCTCTTCGACGTCGTCATAGCGGACATCGGACCATTCGAGCTTGCGGCGGCGGAACTCTGCTGCCATCTCGTCTGGGCCCCGCAGCACCCGTCCAGCAGGCTCGTCCGGTGATGCTCCGGCGTGCAGCTCCCACACGAAGTCGTCGGTGACGGTGTGTGCCAGCGCCTCGGCGTCGCAGCGGAACATGGCCCGCTTGAAGTCCCCGAACACCGGTGGGAAGTCGCTCATCGCAGTGATCTTGCCATTTTCGGCCACAGTGACCTCGGCCTCGGGCCATCTGACGAGCCCGGAGCACAGCGTTAGTCTCCGGCCATGGCAGGCAAGGTCATCCGTTCAGAAGCGCTCATCGAGGCGCACCCGGTCCCCGAGCTGATCCGTTCCGGGGCGTTCGCGCCGGCGGTGAGGGCCGGGCCGTCGATCTACGTCTCGGGCTGCATCGCCAACGACCTCACCAAGGACATGGGTGGCCAAGCCGAGGAGATCTTCGACTACATCCAGATGGCGCTCGCCGAAGAGGGCTTCGAGATGGCCGATGTCGTCAAGCTGCAGGCATTCATCACCGACGTCGATCAATACGGCTCGTACAGCGCAGCTCGCAAGAAGTTCTTCCCTGGCGATCCGCCGGCAAGCACGACCGTGATCGCGGGGATCATCGTCCCCGACGCCCTCATCGAGATCGACGTCGTCGCCTACAAGGAGTAAGCACCGCTCAGCGCAGATCCAGCGACATGCGCTGTTCCATCGGCACGCCGTGGCTGTGGGGGACGGGCGCCACGGTCTGCGCCAGCACTTCGAAGCCGAATGCCTCGTAGAACTTGACGGCGGGATTGTCCGACAGCACGTCGAGATGGACGACCCGGTAGCCCTCGTCGGCGGCCCGATCGATGGCGTCCTTCATGAGGGCTGCGCCGATGCCCTGGCCGTGCAGCTCGGGCCGCACCGACAGTGCATGGACGTAGTACGCGCTGGCCGGGATCGCTGCGTTGAGGTAGCTGGCCAGGTAGGAGCGCCGGGCGATCTCGTCAAGCTGCTCGGGGGTGACGGCACCGTCCTCGATGATCGACTGCCACAGCGGCCGAAGCGTCTTCTTGCGGCGATCGAATTCGGGGCCGGCATAGCCGATCTCGATGCCCAGCAGATCATCGCCGTCCATGGCGAGCGTGGTTTCGTCGTAGCCGCACAGCGTCCCCTCGGCAAGCCACGAGTCGCCGATCAGCCGGTCGAACGCCGCTCGACTGACGAATTGGTAGTCGTAGGTGGGCGGACCGCTGTTGTACACCAGCTCGACCACGTCGCCGGTGAACTGTGCCGCCCGGTCTCGATCCATGGTGATGAGTTCCATCGGTGCCCCCTGGACTGTGCATCGCCGCCGATGCCTCAACATTGGACGCTAGCCCTGCGCCAAAGCCCGGCACGAGGGAACGCTGCGGCTTCGCTGGATGGCGGGTCGGGGAGTAGTTTCTGGGCAGACGGCCCGACGGGCGGGCCCGGATGCCGAGACGTGCTGCCATGAGCAAGACCGCTGTTCGTTCGTTGCAGAGGATTCCGGCTTCGGCGGGGCTCGAGCCGGTTCTCGAGGCGATGCGGGAGGACGGCGGGGTCATTGTCGAGGGCATGTTCGGTGCCGACACGATCGCCCAGATGCGTGCTGCCGCGGACGAATTCGCCCAGGGCATCCAGCCGGGCGGCGCCACCCAGGGCCTTGGCGATGACGGGAAGCTCTTCGTGGGCGCCAACACGATCCGGTTCTCGAGCCTGGCCCGGCTGACCCCGGCATTCTTCGACATCCTCGACAACGAGCTGTACGCGCAGATCGCAGATGCCGTGCTTCTTCCGATCTGCGGGTCGTACTGGCTGAACACGGCTCAGGTGATGTACATCGGGCCGGGCGAGACGGCGCAGATGCTGCACCGCGACGCAAACAACTGGTGGGCGTTCGTCAAGGCCACCTGGCCCGATTCGCCCGAAGTCACCGTCAGCGCCATGATCGGCTTGGAAGAGGTCACCGAGGAGCTGGGCGCCACCCGGGTGGTGCCGGGCAGCCACCGCCAGAGTGAGTTGGCTCGCTATGAAGAGCGTGAGTCGGTGCCGGCCGAGCTCGGGCCTGGCGACGCGCTCGTGTACTCGGGGTACGTGCTGCATGGCGGCGGCGCCAACCAGACTGCAGACCGGTGGCGGCGGGCCTTCCACGTCAGCTTCGTCGCGGGCTGGTTGACGCCCGAAGAAGCCAGCCCGATGGATTTCAGCCTCGGAGAGCTCTCCGGCCAGAGCGAGCGAGTGCAACGGCTGCTCGGCCACAGCTCCTACGATCCTCGTCCGTTCAACGGCGGGGGACTGTGGCTGCGCCATGCCCGCGAGATGCAGGACGTGATCGCCTCGAACGGCGATACTGCCTGAGCTCACCGGACAGGAGATTTCGATGGACTTTCTGAAGATGAACGAACCTGTGATCAAGGAGTTCCGCGAGAACGAGGGCAATTGCAGCGGCTGGCTCAAGGGTGCGCCGATGATCCTCGTCACGATGACCGGGGCCAAGACCGGCCGCGAGCTGTGCTCGCCGCTCGTGTACTCCACCGATGGCGACGACATCGTGATCATCGCCTCCAAGGGCGGCGCCCCGACAAACCCGAACTGGTACTACAACCTGGTTGCGAACCCGACCGTCACCGTCGAAGTGGGCACCGACACCTGGGAGGCCACGGCCCACCTCACCGAGGGCGACGAGCGCAAGCGGCTGTTTGATGCACAAGCAGCGCTGATGCCGCAGTTCGCCGACTACGAGAACAGCGCCACCGAGCACGGCCGCGAGATCCCCGTCTTCCGCCTCGTCCGCAACTGATTCCTCTTGCGGCGACGCCGCATAGGCAATTGGTGACATCTGACTACAATGTCACCGTGACCGTGCTGTCGATTCGTTTCCGGCGACCTGGTTCTTATGACCGTCTGAAGCATCGTGCCGCTCAGGGCGCTGAGTCGATTTCAGCCGTGGGCGAGCGTCTGATCGACGAAGGACTGCGGATGGAGGCCCACCCGGGAATCGTCTTTCGTAGTGGACCGAGCGGTCGCCGGGCCGGACTGGCAGCAGGGCCTGACGTTTGGGAGATCGTCGGGCCGATGCGCGACATGACCGGCAGCGTCGAGGAACGCGCCGATCGCCTGGCTGCCCAACTCGGATTGGCGGCTTCCCAAGTGCGGACGGCCAGCCGGTACTACGCCGAATTCACCGATGAGATCGACGCCGAGATCGCTCAGAATGACGAGATGGCAGATCTCGAGCTGGCGGTCTGGGAAAACGAACGGCGCCTGCTGTCAGGGTGAAGCTGCTGCTGGACGAGATGCACGCGCCCGCAGTTGCCGTTGAACTGCGCCGGCTCGGCTATGACGTGGTCGCTGTCAAGGAACGACCAGAACTCGTCGGGCTTGCCGATGCCGATCTGCTGCGTGCAGCAGCCGCCGATCGACGAGCAATTGTCACCGAGAATGTCAAGGACTTCGCCGCTCTCCACCAGTCCGGCACCGCTTCGGGACAACCCCATGCGGGCTTGCTCTTCACTCACCCGCGCCGATTCCCTCGTGGGGCCGGTGACCACGTGCAGACCCTCGTCAGCGCACTTGCGGAGTTCTTGTCCGAACAAGCAGCTGTGCTCGGCGACGCCGAGTCGTTCATCTGGTGGCTCGACCGAGCCCGGCAATGACTGACCAGCACCAAGCGTTCGACGAGCTCGCCGGCACTTACAGCAAGGCTCGGCCTCAGTATCCCGAACGGCTGTGGGCCGTCCTGCGGGAGAGGGTCGACCGTCATTCGCTACCGCATTTGGCGGTGGACGTCGGCTCGGGCACGGGTATCGCCACGCGGCAACTCGCGGTGACTTTGCCCGAGTGGCGCGTTGTCGGGCTGGAGCCCGGCGAAGCCATGCGCGCTCAGGCAGTCGGCGACAGCCAGGGCACAGCTATCGAATTCGGCGCTGGTACTGCCGAAGTCATGCCGCTCGAAACAGCTTCAGCAGGTCTCGTGATCGCAGCGCAAGCCCTGCACTGCTTCGATCACAGCCGCTTCTATGCCGAGGCGCGCCGAGTGCTGGCCCCGGACGGCTTTGTCGGGATCCTCCAGAACAACCGCGCGTTGGAAGACCTTCCGTTCTTCGAGGATTACGAGTCGTTTCTTGAGGAACACAGCCCGGGTTACAAGCGCGACTACCGCGACTTCGACATCGCCGGCGAACTGTCCGGCGCAGGGTTCACCGAGGTGTCAAGGTTGTTCACGAAGTGGACGCGGCCGATGACCCACCAACTGTTCATCGAACTAGCGCTGTCCTCGTCCAAGATGCACGCCGCAGTGAGGCAGATCGGCGAGGAAGACACGACGCGATGTCTGCGATCAATGCTCAGGCGCCACCACCCCTCAGGCGAGCTGGGGATCCCCTACATCTCCGAGCTGTTTACTGGTACGCGATGACGAGCGAGAGAGCGCAGCAGGCCAAGGACCTCGAGGAATGGGCGGATCGAGTCGATCCCACAGATCTTGTTGAGGCCGACACGAAAGCGCTTCAGCTCATAGAAGAACTTGCGACCCGACGCGATGCCCTCGACGAACAACTTGTGGAGGCTGTGAGATCTGCACGCGTGGAGGGTCGAAGTTGGTCCATGATCGGGGCCATGCTCGGAGTCTCGAAGCAAGCTGCGCAACACAAACACGGGCCAAGAACGGTCACGGCAGTCACCGAGTACGTGGGGTCTCGCGGGTAGTCGACTGTGTGGCGCTCTTTGATACGGGATGTTGTGGGGTTTCCTCGGGTGGGGGTGGTGTTCAAGGACATCACGCCTTTGCTGGGGGATCCGGACGGTTTGGCGGCGTGCGTGGCTGAGCTGGTGGAGCCGTTCGAGGGCCAGGGTGTTGAGCTTGTGGCTGCACCGGAGGCCCGGGGCTTCGTCATTGGCGGGATGGCAGCGGACCGGCTGGATGCCGGATTTGTGCCGCTGCGCAAGCCGGGGAAGCTGCCACGGCCGACGCTGGGTGCCGACTACGAACTGGAGTACGGCGCAGAGCGCCTGGAAATGCACACCGACTCCATCGCGGTCGGGGAGCGTGTGCTTATCGTTGACGATGTGCTGGCCACTGGCGGGACCACTGCTGCGTCGGCGCAGCTCGTCATGCGCGGCGGGGGCGAGCTAGTCGGCTTCTCGTTCATCGTCGAGCTCGCTTTCCTCGACGGCCGTCGCCAGCTTGGCGATGCACGCATTGAGTCAGCGGTTCTCGTCGAATAGCTGACGGGATCACCGAGAGACTCGTCGGCGAGCAGGCGCGTGGTAATCGCTCACGCGCTTACGGTGAGCGTCGACACGCTGGCCAGATCACGAAGCGAGGGATCCCATGACGACGCCGACTCCGAAGGTCATGAGCGCTGAAGCCCAGAACCTCGTGCGAAGGCCGAACTTCGCACATCTCGCAACCATCCGGGCCAATGGCTCGCCCAAGCTCGATCCGGTCTGGATCGATCTCGTCGACCCTTCCACGGTAGTCATCGCCACGGGCGGGGACTCGCTCAAGACGCAGAACGTGTTGCGCGATCCGCGAGTTGCCATCTCGATCGTCGACATCGACAACCCCTACGAGGAACTGCAGATGCGTGGCACCTGCGTGGTCGAGCCCGATGCCGACATGGCTGCTCTGGACGCGCTGAGCCACAAGTACACCGGCAAGCCGTTCCCGGAACGTGGCGACTCGGGTGTCGTGCTGCGTATCACCGTCACCCAGTACCTGTATCAGGATCTGCCGTTCGAGCACACACCGGCCTAGGCGGCCCTAGCCGCTGCCGTGGCACCTAGCTCTCCACTGCGGCGTCATCCCCGCAGGTGCAACTGGGTGCCTGCACGTCACGGCTGGTTGGGGCCCCCTGGGGTGGGGGAGTCGACCGTCTCGAACCGGCCGGTGACATCGGGCATGCGGGCGTAGCTCTGGCCCGCACCGGATTGGCCTTCGTCCCAGTCGACGCTGGCGACGAGGGTGCCGTCCAAGAGCCAGATGCCCAGTTCCTCGTCGCTCCCGAGCGCGAATCCGGGCCAGGCCTCCTTGTCGAGGCTGAACTGCATGTATGCGCCTGGCTGAATGACCGTGCCGGCCGGGAAGGGCACCCGCTTGCCGACATCTGTGAGATCGTCGGCCATCTCGAAGCCATCGAGTGCTATCGGCGCTCGTGAAGCGTTGTGCAGCTCGAACCAGTCGAGCGGATCGCCCTTGGCAGCCACCTCATTGATGACCAAACCGACATCAAGCGGCGTGGCTGAAGCATCGGCGCCCTGCGCTCCCGCGTCGGCGTCGCCCGAAACCGGTGGGGACCACCCGTAGGCGCCCGAGAAGGTGCCGGCGATCGCTGCGCCGGGTGTCGACCCGCCGCTTGACAGATCCAGCACACCTTCGGTGAACGGCGAGAAGCTGTCGGGCGACGACGCTCCCGGAGGGATCGACCAGATTCCCCCGGCGATGGCGTCCACGCCGATGACCAGCGTCCTTCCCGCGGCGAGCTCGCGGGGGTCGACGACCAGCGACATGCCATCGACCGCGCCGTCGGGGCCAAGCGCAGCGACGACGATGGAAGCAGGCACCTCGATGCCCGGCAGCAGGACGCTTTCCTCGGGATTGGCGTGACCGGCAAAGACCCCGATGCGTTCGATCGCTTCGGGAGCGCCTTTCAGCAACAGGCTGTGGGCCGTTCCCTGCCCGAGCGGGTTGGGGCTGGAGCTGCTTCCCCACGTCGTCTCGAAGGTGATTTCGAGGGTTCCCGACCCGGCGGAGGGCGGCGCAGACATTTCAGGCTGGGGCCACTCGGGCGGCTCTGGCGAGAGGTCCGCAAGGATCTCGTCTTTGCGTTTGCCGATGAACGTCCGCACCCGTTCGGTGTCAGCGTCGGCCGCCCGTGCCTCGGCGGGAAGGGCGTGCTGCTGCACGACGGCGGCCATGGCGTCGACCGCAGCCAGCAACTCGGCCTCGTCCCAGACGTCGCCCAGGATCTGCTTCAACCGGGCCACGTATTTCGCACGCCAATCCGGGTGGTTGTACAGACGGTTGGGGATCGCGGTGAGCGCCAACACTGACGGCGGCGGGTCGGAGATGTTGTCGAAGGGATTGGGGTCATCGGAGAGGTGGAACGTGCCGTCCGTGCCCCACGGCAGGAACACGAACCGGCCGTCGGGAACCCGGTAGAACCAGTAGTTGTTCCGGTCGCCGGCGTAGCCGTCCCAGTGACCCACCAGCACCTCGGTCGCCCAGAACGAGAGGAACCGGTCAAGGTCCACGATCGACCCCAGCGCCGTCAAGCCCGCGTCGGAGGGGTCGCTCAAGGCGGCGACCACGGCGTCGATGTCGGACCAGTCGTCAGCGTCCTCGTTGGTCTTCTTCTCGAATGTGCCGCGGAACTCCAGCGCGAAGTCGCTGACCGTGCCTTCATACAGGTTGCCGTCGGCGTTCCCGAAGTGGTGCGACAGGAACGGGGCCTTGAACTCCTCCACGTGCACGTACAGCCCCAGGTCGGTGCCGTTCACCGACACCGTGGCGAAGTCGCAGCGCGGTGCGGGGTTGCCGGCCGCAGCGAACACCCGGTACGACAGGCAGGTGTTGATCATCGAGGGGTCCTGGACGCTGTTGTTCAGCGTCATGCGTTTCATGCCCCCCGGAAGGGACTGGCCGTCGATGTACTTGTCGAACCGGAGCTTCAGGGACGGCTTGGTGGAACTCTGCGAGCCGACAAAGCCCTTCTTGCGCACGCCGACGTCGGCGTGCGTCTGGCCGTCGACGGTCACCGTGGCGCCGAACCACGTATAGATGCTGGCGAAGGGCCGCGAGAGACCGTATTCCTCGATTTCTGCGAACACGTCCCCGAGCGTGCGGGTCTGGTGGCGCAACGTGTCCCAGTCCTCGGCGGCAATGTGGATGCTGATGTCAAGCACGCGATCGAGCGCGAAATAGGCGCTGCGAGGATCGGACTCGGCGTCGTCCTGGTGCACAGCGTCGTCTTGGGGCGCTGAGCCGGGATCCGTGGCAACGGGGGTTGCGTCGGCAGCGAGAGTCGTGGCCGCGGTCGTCGTGGTTGCCGCTGTTGTGGCGGATGGGGCCGTGTTGGCCGTGGGCGTTGCGGCCGGGAGAGCGCCGTCGTCGGCTGCATCTGTGCAGCCGGCTGCAACGAGTGCCAAGGCGACCAGTGCGACGGCGAAGCGACGCTGGCGGCGAGGTTGTCGCATGCGGCCTGCCTTCACGTGCAGGTAGGACGTGAGCGGACCATACAGCTAGGCCCCGTCCGCAACGCCTCAGAGATATTGTCACCAAAACTGGCAAAAGAATGCTAGGGTTCCTGCCGATTCACCGAGGCTTGGCTGGATATACAGGGCCGTCAGGGGAGTGTCATGGACATCGTGCTGACCGGTACCGGCTCGCCGCTGCCTGACGCCAACCGGGCGGGACCGTCCACGCTCGTCAAAGCCGACGACACGCACATCCTCGTCGATGCCGGCCGCGGCGTCGTCATGCGCATGGCCGGCGGCGGCTCGCTGCCGGTCTTCCTGAGCGCCGTGCTGATCACCCACCTGCACAGCGACCACGTGTGCGCGCTGAACGACGTGATCACGACTCACTGGGTCCTGGGTCAGGGCAACGCCACGCTGCAGGTCTACGGACCGCCCGGCTCTGCGCAGTTCGTCGAACGGCAGCTCGGCGCACTGGAAGCCGATATCGGCTACCGCATCGCCCACCACGACGTGCTCGTCAACGAGCCGCAGGTCGACGTGATCGAACTCGAAGCGGGCGAGACGTTCGAAGTCAACGATGTGAGCGTCAGCACAGCGGCAACTGAACATGCGCCCGTGCGGCCCACGCTCGGCTACCGCCTCTCCCACGACGGCGCGGTCGCCGCGATCGTCGGAGACACCATCCCCTGCGACGGCGTCGACCAACTCGCCGCCGGCGCCGATGCCTACGTGCAGACCGTCATCCGCAAGGACCTCATCGGGCTGAGCCCCAACCCGATGGCCCAGGACATCCTCGACTACCACTCCGATGTCGTCGAAGCGGCGCAGACCGCTGCCAGGGTGGGCGTCAAGCGGCTGGTGCTGACGCATATGGTTCCCGCGCCCACCCCCGAGCAGTACCCCGAATGGGTCGAGCTGGCAGCAGCTCACTTCGATGGCGAGGTCGTCATCGGCGACGACCTCACCACGGTCACGCTGTGAGCCGGCGAAGCCACGCCAACCCGTTCACGGCATCGTCCCAGGAGCCTCGATGACACACCCGATCCGGCCGCCAGCGTTCGAAGGCCGCATCGGCCGCACGCTCGCCGAATCCGAGCCGCACTTCACCCCCCGGCCGCACCCCGCACCCGATGCGCCCAACGTGGTGATCGTGCTGCTCGACGACACGGGCTTCGCCCAATTCGGCTGCTTCGGCTCCGACATCGACACCCCTCACGTCGACGCGCTCGCAGCCGCCGGGCTGCAGTTCACCAACTTCCACGTCACCCCGCTGTGCTCGCCGACACGCGCATCGCTGCTGACCGGCCGGTCCCAGCACGCCGTGGGCATGCGCTCGGTCTCGAACCACCGCACCGGCTTCCCGCACCAGCTCGGCCACATCACCAACCACGCCGCGACCGTGGCCGAAGTGCTCGGCGCGCAGGGCTACGCCACGTTCTGCGCCGGCAAATGGCACCTGGCGCCGACCGAGGACATTTCAGCCGCCGGGCCGTACGACCAGTGGCCGCTGGCACGGGGATTCAATCGCTTCTACGGATTCCTCGAAGGCGAGACCGACCAGTTCCATCCCGAGCTTGTCGTCGACAACCACCACATCGACCCGCCTGCGGGCCCCGATGAGGGCTACCACCTCAGCGAAGACCTCGTCGATCAGCTGCTGCGCATGATCAGCGACAGCAAGGGCGTGCGCCCCGACCGGCCGTTCTTCGCCTACCTGCCCTTCGGTGCGACCCATGCGCCGCACCAGGCGCCGCAGGCCTACCTCGACAAGTACCGGGGACGATTCGACGAAGGCTGGGATGCGGTCCGCCAGCGCTGGTACGAGCGACAGCTCGCGCACGGGATCATTCCCGAAGGCACCGAGCTGGCGCCCCGCAATCCGGGCGTGAAGCCGTGGGACGAGCTGCCCGAGAGCCATCGCCGCTTCGCCTGCCGCCTGCAGGAGGCATTCGCTGCGTTCCTGGATCACACCGACGACCAGATCGGCCGGCTCACCGAGGGGCTGCGCCAGATGGGCGAGCTCGACAACACGATCCTGTTCGTGCTCGCCGACAACGGCGCCTCCCAGGAGGGCGGGCCGTTCGGCGTGATGCACGAGATGAAGTACTTCAACGGCATCGTCGACGATCCCGATGACGTGATGGGCAGGCTCGACGACATCGGCGGCCCCAACTCGCACACCAACTACCCGTGGGGCTGGGCCCAGTGCGGCAACAGCCCCTTCAAGTGGTACAAGCAGAACACCCACGAGGGAGGGGTGCATGTGCCCCTGGTGGTGCACTGGCCCGCCGGCCTCGCCGCTGACCAGCAGGGCACCCGCCGGGATCAGTTCGTGAACGTGTCCGACGTGGTGCCCACGATCTACGAGCTGCTGGGCATCACGCCGCCGGAGGTCTTCGGCGGTTACGCGCAGCTTCCGGTGACCGGCTGCTCGTTCGCCTCGGTGCTCGCCGATGCGGATGCCCCGGCCGCCAACACGCTCCAGTACTTCGAGCAATTCGGTTCGCGTGCACTCGTGGCCGAGCAGGACGGTGTCACCTGGAAGGCGGTGACACGGCACATCGGGGGCGAGTCCTTCGACGACGACCGCTGGGAGCTGTACGAGCTGTCATCGGATCGGTCCGAGTGCAACGACCTTGCGGCGACCGATCCCGGCAAGCTGGAGGAGCTCATCGGTCTGTGGTGGGCCGAGGCCGAGCGCCACGGCGTGCTGCCACTGGACGAACGGATGCTCGAGCTGTTCGTCGCCCGCCCCGACGATCACTCGCCGCACCCGACAAGCCGGCGCTACCGCTACCGGCCGCCGTTGTCGCCGATCCCCTCGGCAGCCTCGGCGACGCCGTCGGGCCGATCATGGGAACTGACTGCGCATGTGAGCCGTGCAGACGCAGACGCCGGCGTGCTGTGGGCGACCGGCAACGCCAACTCGGGCATGACGGTGTTCGTGCAAGACGGCCGCCTCGTCGTGGACTACAACTCGTTCGGCGAGCACACCGTCGTGGAGTCAGACCTGGAGGTGCCCGCGGGCGACTGCGTCCTGACGGCCCGGCTCCGTCGCACGAGCCGCACCGAGGGCGTCATCGAGTTGGCGATCGACGGCGAGCCCTGCGGGAGCGCAGAGCTTCCCTACATGATGCGCATCATCTCCTCGATCGGCTCCAGCGTCGGCTTCGACCACGGGCAGGCCGTGTCGCCCCGCTATGAGGCCCCGTTCGCATTCAGCGGTGCCCTGCATGCCGTCGAGATCGACCGAAGCGGGGCGTCGCGATCCGACGCCGAGACCGCGGCACGCACCGAGATGGCCCGCCAATGAGAGGCTGAGCGGAATGGCGAAGCCGTGGCCCGAGCGGCCCGTGAGCGCAGCGAACAAGAGCGGGAGACAACAGCTGACGCAACGGGAAGGTCCACCAATCCGCGCACGTACTCAGGAGCACCGATGACTCTGACCGCCGATTCGATTCCCGTCGCATACACCCCAGCGGGTGGCTGGGCGCAGTGGCCGCCGCCGGTGCTGGCCGGCTGCACCCAGCCCCTCTGCGAAGGCGCGCCGGACATGCGCGGCTTCTGGCAGACCGTCGAGGTGTACGTGGACGGCACTGCGCAGCCCGGCCATCCTGCCATCGGGCATGTGCAGCGCATCGAGCAGGCCGACGACCGAGTGGTGGTGACCGGTGCAGGCATCATCCACGACATGCGCTGCGACGGCATGCTGCGCAACGGCGTGCATGATGTCGCCGAATTCGACAAGTCAACCGAGATCCACGTCGTCGCCAGCTACGAGGACGGCGTGCACGTGCTGCGGCCCCACGGTCTCGACCCGGGAACCGGCCCAATCGAGGTTCGCCGCTGGCGCGACGGCGAGCACCTCATGTGGGACTACCTCGGCTTCACCGCCCGACTGCGCCGGCTTGCACCGCCCGACGCCGACCCAGAACTCGTCTTGGCCCAAATCGAAACACAGGAGCAAACACCATGAAGACCCTTCGCACGCCCGACGAGCGCTTTGCCGATCTGGACGGGTACGACTTCGAGCCGCACTACGTCGAGATTCCCGACGGCGAGGGCGGCTCGCTGCGAGTCCACTACCTCGACGAGGGACCTCCCGACGCCGACCCGATGCTGCTGCTGCATGGCGAGCCGTCGTGGGCGTACCTGTACCGCCACATGATCCGGCCCATCGCCGATGCCGGGCACCGGGTGATCGTGCCCGACCAGATCGGCTTCGGGCGCAGCGACAAGCCCACCGAGCAGTCCGACTACACCTACGCCCGCCACGTGACGTGGATGTCGAGCCTCGTGTTCGACGTACTCGACTTGAGCAGCATCACCTTTTTCGGCCAGGACTGGGGCGGGCTGATCGGCCTGCGGCTCGTGACCGCGCAGCCTGACCGGTTCGCCCGGGTGGCTGTCGCCAACACCGGCCTGCCCACCGGGGATCGTTCGCCCAGCGACGCTTTCATGAAGTGGCAGACCTTCGCCCGGGAGTCGCCCGTCTTCCCGATCGGCGACATCGTCAACGGCGGCAGCCTCACCGACTTCGACCCAGCGGTGATTGCTGCGTACGACGCACCCTTCCCCGACGATTCCTACAAGGCCGGGGCGCGCGCCTGGCCGTCACACGTCTGCACATCGCCTGACGATCCCGAGGCGCAGCCGAACCGTGATGCCTGGGGCGTGCTGCAGCAGTTCGACAAGCCGTTCCTGTGCTGCTTCAGCGACCAGGACCCGGTGACGGCAGGCGGCGACAAGCCGTTCCGC
>JAJDTF010000053.1 GCA_022827265.1 Acidimicrobiia bacterium
CCGACGCCCGCCGAGCCGCCCGGATCGAGCGGACATGGCGCACCCCCAACGGGATTCGAACCCGTGCCGCCACCTTGAGAGGGTGGTGTCCTTGGCCGCTAGACGATGGGGGCTGGTTGAGATGCGAGGAGCCAGCATACCCACCGCTCTTTGCGGGCTCATGGGCTCCCGGACTGTCCACCGGGGTACGGTCTCATCGGCGCACTACGTCACCTGCCAACCGCCGGATGGTCTCGGAGCGAGTGAAGGCTGGTCGCCGTGACGAACGACTCCAAGTCGCCCCACTCGTCTGGCGCATTCAAGGGCAGTCGGTCGTATGCCGCGTACGCCGCGTCGATCTCAGCCTCACGGTGACGCTTAGCGAGAGCCTCACGTGCTGGTTTCGTCATGAACGCCAGTCTCTCCAGACCCGGATCCGGTCGCTACCTAGGTTTCTGTGACCTGTCGTTCGGTCAGCGGCCCTTCATCGTCCGGGCCCTGAATGCTGGACAGGTAGAGCGAACCGGGGACGATGTTCCGGTCGGCGACGAACACCACTCGAAAGCCGTTGCGTTCCTCGAACCTGATGTGCTTGCCAGGGCCGTCAGGATGCTGCTGCCCCGGCAGGTTCGGATATGGCGACTCGTCAGACAGATCTGCCAAGAGTGCCAACAGGCTCGCGGCAGTCTCGGTGGATTGAGCCACCATCCAAGCATCGAACAGATCGAGACCGTGCCATGTCCACACGGTCACGCGACTGATGATTGGTCCCGCAGCTCCGCTGCACGTTGGCGCAGATCGTCAGAAGTGAATGCCTCGCCGGGCGGCTTGCCTTCGCCTGCACACTGGCGCAGATACTTCTCAGCCTCACGAGCGGCCGCTACTTCCTCCATCACGTCTTGGGATCGCTGACGCTTGGCTCGGAATTCACGCAGAATTTTGAGCATTGTCGAACCCCCTGACTGTGGGTCGCAGCAAGTTATCAGGTCACAGTCCAGTATCGCAGCGCCAAGCTAGGTCTCAAGACCGCGGCTCTGGTGACCAGGTCTCGGTGTCGGGGTGCAGGCCGTACCAGGCGAACCAGAACGACTGCGACGACACGATGCGCGGCAACCTGATGTCGACGCCAGTGCGGCCGTCCACACCGTTCACGAGCAGCTCGTCGTGCAGCACTCCCCCGGGCGCCACCTCCACGGCTGCTCCGTGGCGCCACGCCTCGACGGGCACGCCGGCCGCGTCAGCGGCGCTGTACACCCTGGCGCCGCCCTGGTTCGGCACGATCACCAGTGGTTCGCCGCCGAGCACGTAGACGAACGGGCCCTTCCGCTCCAATTCCGCCAATCCCAGCGCCAGCGTGAAGCCGCCGCGGTCGACGGTGACCACCTCCTCCTTCAGCTCGAACACGTCGGGCGTCTCGAAGGTCGGGAACCACAGGTCCTCGCTGGAGTAGTAGGTGCGATACGCCGCGCCTGGCGTGTAGTCGTAGGTGATCGGCGGACGTTCGGGTGTCTCGAGGAAGTAGGTCGTCGGCGGCACCTCAAGCGTGAACGTATCGGGGTGGTCGACCAGCCAGTCCGACCAGCGCGTGGTGGCCACCGGGAACTGCTCCAGCTTGGTGCCGGCCAGCGGGCCAGCGAACGCGGTGCCCGAGAGGTGGTTCCACAGGCTTTCGGTCTCGTTGTCGATCATGATCTTGTTCGAGTCCATCAGCAGGCCCGATGTCTGGAACGACAGCACGTCGCCGCTAGGAAGCCGCCGGTCGAACATCAGCGCCGTAAGGCACAGCGTGCAGTAGCCGAGCGCCACCGGCACGCCGCCGACCACGTCGTTTGCCAGCTCGTGGCGTGCCAAGAACCGCACCGGATACGCCCCGGCTTCGCCGCCGATCACGACACCCAGCACCAATTCCTCGTCGGTCATGAAGTCGGCTTGCGCAGGAGTGAGCCGTTCCGGGTTGTTCAGCTCCGGAATGCCGCCCCGGCGCACCCCGCCCCACTGGATTGCCCCGAGCGTCACTCGGTCGGTGACCTGAGCGAGCAACTCGTCGTACTGGGGGTCAATCTGCGACGAATACAGGGTCCGCTTGAATGCCTCATAGCCCGCACCAGGATCGACGCCGTTGGTGCGGTACCACGACCCGTATCTCACGTAGTCAGTGCTGAGGTCATCAGAGCTCTCAACGCCAGTGAGCGTCTGGAGCGCCCACATCGCCGGCGGGTTGACATCCCGTCCGCCGTAGAGGCGCATGATGTCCAGAAGCCAGGGCACCCACCGCTGCCCGCCTTCCAAACCCATCTCGCTGGAGATATTCGCTGCGAATGCGGTGTTCGGCAGCTTCAGGAACTCGTCGATCTTCTCCAGCAGCGTCAGCTCGAGGAACGGCCGCCCGTCCTCGGTGCCGGGAAAGAACGGCTCGGACGTGGTCGTCGTGGTCGTCGGCGCTGCACCGGAGGGCGTCGTGTCCGGCGGCCCCATGTCATCGACGGCAGTGTCGGCCGCTGCCCCGCTGTCCGCGGCATCAGCGGCAGCGGGCGACGACGTCGCGGGCGGCTCAGTCGCAGCGGATCCCTCGTCCCTCCCCGACGAGGTCGAGCAGGCGGCGGCAAGCACGCTCACCGCCACGGCTGCGCAGATCAGCTTTCGCATACAGCGGCCGAGCCTATGGCAGCCCCCTGCTGTGCCAAGGTCGGCAAGAGGCTGAGCCAGCAGGCGAAGCCGCGGCCCGAGCGGCCCGTGAGCGCAGCGAACAAGCGCGGGGAGAAATGGGGGCGCGACGAGAAGGCTTGCTTCTACGCGTCACCTTCCCGTTCGGCTAGAAACCCAAGCGTGAGAGGCCGCTGCGGCGGCACCACGAAGGGGGAATCACGATGGACAACGGTGCGAGCCCAAACGGGTTGAACGCTGAGGCGATACCTGACAATCCGGCGGGGTACGTCTGCCTGACCTTCGACTTCGACGGCCCGTCGCTGTGGATAGCCCGCCGCCAGACCACCCCCACGCCCATCTCGCGCGGCGAGTTCGGCGCCGTGGCGGTGCCGCGAATTCTCAAGCTGCTCGCCCGCCACGACATTCCGAGCACCTTCTTCATCCCGGGCCACTCCATCGACACGTACCCCGATGCCGCCCGCATGGTGGTCGACGCCGGCTGCGAGGTGGGGCTCCACGGCTACGCCCACGAGTACAACCCCCGGCTCAGCGAGGACGAGGAGCGAGCCATTCTCGAGCGGACCTTCGCGCAGATCGAGTCGCTCACCGGAGCTCCGCCGAAGGGCTACCGGGCGCCGTCGGGCGACATCAACCCGTGGACCATCGACCTGCTGATGGAATACGGCCTCAGCTACGACTCGTCGCTCATGGGCCACGACTACGCGCCCTACTGGCTGCGCACCGGCGATCAGTTCCCGCTGGACGGGCCGATGGAGTTCGGCGAGCAGGTCGACCTGGTGGAGCTGCCGTTCAGCTGGCACCTCGACGACTACGTCCACCTGGAGTTCGTGACGTTCAAGAACACGATCCTGACCGGGTTGGAGAACCCCGGCACGATGTTCGATGGGTTTCTTTCCGATGTGAAGTGGATGGCCAGCGAGGTACAGCACGGCGTGTGCACGGTCACGTTCCACCCGCAGGCGATCGGCCGTGGCGGGCGCCTGTACGAAATGGAACGCTGGATCGAGCAGATGACCGACCTGGGCGTGAGCTACACCCGCATGTGCGACGTGGCCGACGCCTGGCGAGCCGGACGCCAGCTCGGCATCGAGTAGCGGCCGTCCCCGGTCGGGCCGCTAGCCCTCCACGCCGTCGAGCATTCGGCTGATCAGCAGCTTCTGGACCTCCGAAGTGCCCTCGTAGATCTGGTACACCCGCACGTCGCGGTAAATCTTCTCCACCGGGTAGTCGTTGAGGAAGCCATACCCGCCGTGGATCTGGATGGCCTTGGACGCCACCCGCTCAGCCATCTCCGACGCGAACAGCTTCGCCATGGAGGCCTCTCGGGCGCATTCGAGCCCCTGGTCGCGCATCTGCGCTGCGTGCAGGTAGAGCTGGCGTGCCGCCTCGATCTGCGTGGCCATCTCGGCGAGCGTGAACGAGATCGCCTGATGCTCGACGATGGGGCGCCCGAAGGTCTCGCGCTCCTGGGCGTACGAATGGGCAGCCTTCAGCGCGGCCCGTGCCCCGCCCGTGGCCTGGGCCGCGACGCCGATGCGACCGAGCGACAGGTTGCCCAGCGCGATGCCGAGGCCCCGCCCGATCTCGCCGAGAACGTCGCTGGCGGGCACCCGCATGTCCTCGAAGACCACCTGGCAGGTGTCGTTGGTGCGGTGGCCGAGCTTGTCCTCCTTGGCGATCACGCGGTAGCCGGGGTTGTCGGTGGGCGTGATGAATGTGGTCATGCCCCGCTTGCCGGCGCTCGGATCGGTCACCGCCACGATCATCGCCACATCGGCGGTCGAGCCAGCAGTGATGAACGCCTTGTGGCCGTTCAGGACGTACTCGTCGCCGTCTCGGGCGGCCCGGGTGCGAATGGCCGCGGCGTCGGAGCCCGTGTGGGGCTCGGTGAGGCGGATGCAGCCCAGCCACTCGCCGCTGGTGAGCTTGGTGAGGTAGTCACGCCTCTGCTGGTCGGTGCCCGCCTGCTGGATCGCCACGGCGACCGGCGAGTTGTTCGCCGCCATCATGTTGCTGATGCCGCCGTCGGCAGCGGAGATCTCCTCGATTGCCAGCGCGTACGACACGAAGTCGGCACCGGCGCCGCCCCAGCGCGGGTCGACCATCACCCCCATGAGCCCGACGGCGGCCATCTTGGCGTAGAGCTCGCGCGGCGCTCCGCCGCCGCGGTCCCACTCAGCGGCAAACGGCGCGATCTCGCGCTGGGCAAACGCCCTGGCCACGTCACGGATCTGCTGCTGCTCGTCGGTCAACTGCACGGTTGGCTCCCTCGGCGCGCAGCTCCCGGCGCACTGCCTGACCGCCAGCACACCGCAGCGCAGGCGACAGCCAACAGTACTGAGACGCGGGAGGGCCGGCGGGCTGATGCCCGCCGGCCCTCTGCGTTGACCGTTCGGTCAGTCAGAAGTCAGGGGCGACGCCTCTGATCTCCTGGTGGCGATTGCCTAGCGGCAGCCTCCATTGTCCTTGTCCCAAGCACAGTTCGTGGAGCGACCGTTGACATCGACAATCTCGCCGATGATGTTCCACGTCTGCGCATCGGCATCGAACTGGCTGAAGTCGGAGCCCTCGATGAAGTACGCATCGGCGGAACCGTTGAACTGAGCGTTGATGCCGTCAAGCGCCTGCGGGTGATAGATGTCGAGCGCTCGCACCGCCAGGATGAAGTTGGTGCGGTTCAGGCCGCCCGGCAGGTCAGCAGCAACACGCAGCGCCTCGCCGTACGGATACCCGAACATGTAGCCGGTTGCGTACAGCGACACGGCCGGGTCGAGACCGGCAGCATCGAGGTTGTCGTTGATGAACGCAATGAACGGCTCATCGGTGTACTTCGGGTCGGTGGAGTCCTTGATGCCGCCGCCGACGATCCACCAATTGTGGGCGTAATCGCCCGCCGGCTTGAGGTACGCCTCGATGCCCTTGCACACCGACGGCGTGAACAGCGCGCCGCCCTTGTCGTTGATGTCATCGATCAGACCGCTCTGGCCAGCCTCCTGGATCGCCAGCAAGCACGGATTGCCCGCCGTCATCGAAATGAACACGTCCGGCTCGAACGCCGCCACCGTGGTCATCTCATTGGTCAGCGTCGGCGCAGCCGGATCGTGGCGCACAGGCAGG
>JAJDTF010000027.1 GCA_022827265.1 Acidimicrobiia bacterium
ACAGCGGCCGGACCATGGTGAGCACCGACAACAAGGCTGCGGTGGCTCGTTGCTCTGCTTCCTGCTGGCCCTTCACGCCTGCCACGGAGAACAGCCGGACTTGGTGGTTGTCGTCAAGCATCGTGCGTTCTCTCGGTCTCAGGCGCGAGTTCGAATCCTAGGTCTCGGGGTGTGGCACGGGCACTTGCTATATGAGTTGCGTCTTCCAGAACTGACGACGTCGACCACGAGCGGGGAGCGCAGCCTTGACTTCGCTACTGAAGCCTCGTCGTTGCGGCGCGCAGCAGAAAAATCCCCGAAGCCAAGCAAGTCGGCATCGCTACCTTGCAGCAGATGGCAGGCCCGTGGACTCTGGAGGTGTTCAGGGCCGACGACGGCACGATTCCGTATCGACGATTCGCCGCCTCCCTATCCGACTTCAGATTCGCTGCGCTCGACACGGCCATCAACCACGTCCTCGCCAGTCATGGTCTCGATCTCGCCAGCTCGCACTGGCTCAGACCGCTCGGCGACGGCCTCCACGAGTTCCGGATTCGGCATGAGGCGCGCGACATCGCCGGCATGTTCGACGTGGAGCCCCCGAGCGCGGGCGCCAAGAAGGAATCTGTGCTCTTGCGTGTCTTTGTGCACTTCCACGGCGAGAAGGTCATCCTGCTGCTCGGCGGCTACGACAAGGGGAGATCTCCGAAAGCGAGGCGCCAGCAGCGAGAGGTTGAACGTGCGCGCAAGCTGCTCACGCAGTACAAGGAGCGTCAGCGTCGTGAGCGACGACGCGGCCGTTGACGCACTATGGTGAATTTCCTATAGTCCTAGGCGCAAGGGAGCTTCAGATGTCACTCGCATACGACGAGGTGGTCGCCTCGCGCCGAGCACGGCTCGGCGCTGATGCGGTGGCGCAAGGTGAAGTCTTCGCGCAGGCATACAAGATTGCGATGCAGGTCATGGATCTGCGCAACAAGCACGGGCTGACGCAGGCGCAGCTGGCAGAACGTTGCGGGATGAGCCAAGCCGATATCAGCCGGATCGAGCGGGGTTCGACCAGTCCGACTGCGCGCACCCTGCAGCGGATCGCAGATGCCCTCGAGGCCGATGTGTGCCTCGTTGCCCGCGTCCACACCTGACCCCTTGACGAGCGGAAACACATAGGCGGCCGCGATGACCGGACCTCTACGGCCGGGCAGAGGAGGCTGCGAAGACACCTGTGATGCTGTCAATTCGACACCGGTCGCCCTTCCCGTCGGACTGATTGCGACAGGCGCACTCAGTGGCCGCAGGTTCGCAGCACCTGCTCAACCTCCCGTTCCCATCCGGAGAGGTCCCATTCGCCTGTGCCACCTGGACTTGATGGAGTCCACAGCAGACCGTGCAGGCTCGTGTGTCCTTGGATCAGTCCAGCCCGGACCGCCGCAATGAAGATCGCCTGCTCGCTGGTTGGCATGTACAAGTAGTCCACAGTGCTCCCAATACTGAGGCGCCAACGCTTACCGTCGCTCACCGTCGAACCGACAGGACCCACGCGGTAGCTCATGTTGATGTACAGGCCGCCGCTTCCGTCTTGGACGTACGCGAACCCGTCGCTATTCCGCGCAACAGCGATATCGAGCGTCTCATCAGCTCCGCAGGCGATGACGAATTCGGACTCACCGGACTTGCTCTTCTTCGATCGCGACGAACCTGCGAAGCCATCGAGTGGGTTACCCCATCCGCCCCATTCCCACAGCTCTGCTTCAGTCGCGTCCTCGGCCTGCGTCGGCGTGCTGGTGTCGGCTTGGATCAGCGCAACTGCCGGAAGGTACTCATCGTCGCCTCCGAGATTCCAGACGATCTGCACTACTGCACGCTGCGTTGCCCAACGGTCCGCACCCGAAACACGAACCGCGCGATCGATGCCCAAGACCACCAACAGCTCGTCTGATATCGCCGCGGGGCCACCGACGACGAATATGACTTGACGGCCCGCCGCCACGTCCCCACTGCCAATCTGCATGCCAACCGCGACACCGTCGGCGACATCAAGCAGGCACCGATCGCCAGACCGGAGACGCAACGCTTCGGCGAGCATGTTTGCCGCCGCTCGGTCCTCGGTCACTGAGGCCTTTACGAGCACAGCGAACTCCTCACAGCCGGTGTTGCTGGGAAGCCTGGGAACTGAGGGCTCGTGCGCGGCAAGTGGTGTCGCTGTCAATAGCAGAGCTGCTACGGCAACGAGGGCACCGATCCAGAGACGCAAGAGGTTCCAACGAAGTTGAGACTGGCCCGAGTGCAAGGCATGCATCGACATCGGCACAGTATGGCCCTATCCATATGTCGGCAGGGCAGCTATCGCCTTCCACATGCTGCACACTGTCTGTAGCGGCCTAGGGATCAGTTCGGCTGTCTCACACCTTCCATCCCGACCTCTCGGCGCGCTTGTCTACGAGGGACTGTGCAGATCGACGCGCTCGAGGAACTCGAGTCCTGTTCTCGTGATGCGTCGCTCCTCGCGGTCGGGAGCAATGACATAGCCAGCACTTCGAAGCCAGCAGAGACGATCGCCAACTTGGCTTCGCGACTGCCAACTGAAGCCATATTTGTGATTGGCAAGCCCGCGAAGCTGCTCCCGCGTGCGCACCCCGGTCCGGAGCTCAAACAAGATCTCGCCCATGAATCTCACGCTGGCGTGGAGGATGCCGAGAGCGAGACCGTCATCGCCGCTGTCCATCCATTCGCTAGCGGGTGCACTTGGGCTCAATTGGCTATCGGAGTCGCCAGCAGATTCCAGGAAACCACACCCCTTGAGATCTTGAATATTGATTCTTGCGGTTGATTCTGTGGTCTCATAGGCATTCATGTAGTTTTGCCAAAGCGACTCCGCCGAAAGCCGCTGCGTTGTGGTTTGAGTGAGAATCCACCGCAGAGTTGCAAGCTGCATTTCGTTGCCTCCCGCTAGACGGGAAAGGCTCTTGCGTCGATCTGTCCATGGCTGGACTGGTGGCAAGGACGTGAGACTCATGGACACGCAAGGTAGCTGGCGCGATCGCGACCGAACGGGTTGGCTCGCACTGGGCCGCGAGCGTTGATGGCTATTCCCATTCGATGGTGCCGGGGGGCTTGGAGGTGATGTCGTAGACGACGCGGTTGACGCCGGGCACTTCGTTGACGATCCGGGAGGAGATCGTCTCGAGCAGATCGTGGGGCAGGCGGGCCCAGTCGGCAGTCATGGCGTCCTCGCTGGTGACGGCGCGCACGATGATCGGGCGGGCATAGGTGCGCTCGTCGCCCATCACGCCGACGCTGCGGATGTCGGCCAGCACAGCGAACCCCTGCCACACCTCGCCGTCGAGGCCGGCCTTCGTGATCTCGTCGCGCACGATGACGTCGGCCGCCCGCACCGTCTCGACGGCTTCGGGCGTGACCTCGCCCACGATCCGGACGCCCAGGCCCGGCCCGGGGAACGGTTGGCGCTGCACGATCTCGGGCGGCAGGCCGAGCTCGGCCCCGACGGCACGCACCTCGTCCTTGAACAAGTGCCGCAACGGCTCCACCAGCTCGAAGGCCATGTCCTCGGGCAGCCCGCCCACGTTGTGGTGGCTCTTGATCTTCGCCGCTGTCGGCGAGCCCGATTCGATCACGTCGGGGTACAGCGTGCCCTGCACCAGGAAGCGGGCGTCGGTGATGCCGCCCGCAGCGCGCTCGAAGATGCGCACGAACTTCTCGCCGATGATCTTGCGCTTGTCCTCGGGGTCGGTCACGCCGGCCAATGCCTCGAAGAACTCATCCGCGGCCCGCTCATGGATCAACTCGATGCCCTGCGTGCGCCGGAAGGTGTCGGTGACCTGCTCGCCCTCGCCGGCACGCATCAGCCCGGTGTCCACGAACACGCAGGTGAGCTGGCTGCCGATCGCCCGCTGTGTCAGCGCGGCGGCCACGGCACTGTCCACCCCGCCCGACAGCCCGCAGATAGCCCGCGCGCTGCCCACCTGGATCCGGATGGCCTCGATGCTCTCGGTGATGACGTTGGCCATCGTCCACTCGGAGTTGATCCCGCAGATGCCGTGGAGGAATCGCTCGAGCTGGGCTTGGCCGTTCGGCGTGTGCGCGACCTCGGGGTGGTGCTGCACCCCGTAGAAGCGGCGCTGCGGATCTTCGATGACAGCAGCCGGGCTGTCGGCAGTGGACGCCGTGACCGTGAAGCCCTCGGGCGGCTCGACCACGGCGTCGAAGTGCGACATCCACACGGATTCAGTGACACCCCGTTCGCTTCGACCGGAAACGGTGCCGTCATCTCCGGCGCGGGCCCCCCTGTCGGAGGTGACGCCGACCCTGATCAGGGCGCCTTGATCGGCAACGGCACCGCGGCCATTCTCGACGGCCTCGTGCACAACAGCGTCGAGCAGCTGCGACCGAACCCCGGTGTGCCGCAAGCTCGTGCGACCGTACTCGCCCCGACCGCTGCGATCCACCCGTCCGCCCAGGTCGCGGGCCAGCAGCTGGGACCCGTAGCAGATGCCCAGGATCGGCACGCCCAGCTCATACACGCCGAGGTCGATGCCCGGTGCCCCCTCGACGTGCACCGAAGCGGGCCCGCCGCTGAAGATGATGGCCGCCGGCGAGCGTTCGGCAAGCTCAGCCGCGGCCGCCGTATGGGGAACGATCTCGGAATAGACCTGCGCCTCGCGCACCCGCCGGGCGATCAGCTGCGCGTACTGCGCGCCGAAATCCACCACCAAGACCGTTGGGTGGGCGACCGCGCCGGCCGCCGCTGAGTGAGTGGACATAGGCCGCAGCCGCGCCGAGTCGGGGAAAACTACGAGGGTACCGTCGCCCATTGCGCCAACCCGGATATTCGGCGCTCGTTGATCGGGCGGCAAGGAAGACGATGAGACCGAGCCGGCGGTACCTCCCGGCCCGCCGCCTTGCCGTCGGAGAATCGAACTTTGGCCCAGTGGCCACAACGACACAGGACCGGCGCGAACGCCGGCCCTGTGCCTGTTTGGGAGGGAGTGGAGCGGGAGCTACATCATCCCGGGCATGCCGCCCATGCCGCCGCCCATGGCAGCAGCAGCCGCAGCGGCAGCGGCAGGGTCCGCTTCCTCAGGCTTGTCGGTCACCAGCGTCTCGGTGGTGAGCAGCAGTGCCGCGATCGACGCAGCGTTCTGCAGCGCCGCACGGGTCACCTTCGCCGGGTCGATGACGCCAGCCGACACCAAGTCCTCGAACTTGCCGGTATCGGCATTGAAGCCCGTGTTGCCGTCGGCCTGCTCGATCTGCTGCACGATGACAGCGCCCTCGTAGCCGGCGTTCTGCGCGATCTGGCGGCTGGGGCCTTCCAGCGCACGATGCACCATGCGAGCCCCCGTGGCCTCGTCGCCGTCGAGGTCGAGCGCTGCCACGGCAGCACGAGCCCGCAGCAGCGCAGTGCCGCCGCCGGGCACGATGCCCTCTTCGATCGCGGCCCGGGTGGCCGACACGGCGTCCTCGATGCGGTGCTTCTTCTCCTTCAGCTCGACCTCGGTGGCCGCGCCGACCTGGATCACCGCAACGCCGCCGGCCAGCTTCGCCAGCCGCTCCTGCAGCTTCTCGCGGTCCCAGTCGGAGTCGGTGTCGTCGATCTCACGCTTGATCTGCACCACGCGGCCCTCGACATCGCCACTGTCGCCGCCGCCGTCCACGATCGTGGTCTCGTCCTTGGTGATGATCACCTTGCGGGCGGTGCCCAGCAGGTCGAGGGTGGTGTTGTCGAGCTTCAGGCCGACCTCTTCGGAGATGACTTCGCCGCCGGTCAGGATCGCCATGTCGGCCAGCATCGCCTTGCGTCGCTCGCCGAAGCCAGGCGCCTTCACGGCTGCCGATGAGAACGTGCCGCGGATCTTGTTGACCACGAGCGTGGCCAGCGCCTCGCCCTCGACGTCCTCGGCGATGATCACCAGGCCCTTGCCGGTCTGCATGACCTTCTCGAGCACCGGCACCATCTCGGCAACTGCGCCGATCTTGCCGTTCACGAACAGCAGGTACGGGTCGTCGAAGACAGCTTCCTGGCGGTCGGGATCGGTCACGAAGTACGGCGACAGGAAGCCCTTGTCGAACTGCATGCCCTCGGTGAATTCGAGGTCGACGCCGAACGTGTTGGATTCCTCCACCGAGATGACGCCGTCCTTGCCGACCTTGTCGAACGCCTCGGCGAGCGTTTCGCCGATCGTGGTGTCGGCCGAGGAAATGCCGGCGACGCTGGCGATCTTGTCCTTGTCGTCGGAGACGTCGGTCGACATGTCGACCATCTCGTCGACAGCGGCAGCCACAGCGGTCTCGATGCCGCGCTTGAGCTCCATCGGGTTGGCACCGGCTGCCACGTTGCGCAGGCCCTCACGGACCATGGCCTGAGCCAGCACGGTGGCGGTGGTGGTGCCGTCGCCGGCGACGTCGTTGGTCTTGGTGGCCACTTCCTTGACGAGCTGAGCGCCCATGTTCTCGAACGGGTCGTCCAGCTCGATCTCGCGGGCGATGCTCACGCCGTCGTTGGTGATCGTGGGTGCCCCGAATGACTTCTCGAGCACGACATTGCGGCCCTTGGGCCCCAAGGTCACCTTGACCGCGTCGGCCAGCTTGTTGACGCCAGCTTCGAGACCGCGACGGGCCTCCTCGCTGAACTTCAGGATCTTGGGCATGTGTTGGTTCTCTTTCCCCTCGGCGCGGTCAGCGTCAGGCCACGATGGCCAGGACGTCGCGGGCGCTCAGGATGAGCAGGTCCTCGCCGGCCACGGTGATCTCGGTGCCGCCGTACTTGCTGTAAACGACGGTGTCGCCGACGCCGACGTCCATCTGGATGATCTCGCCCGACTGGTCGGAACGCTTGCCGGGGCCGACCGCAAGTACCTCGCCCTGCTGGGGCTTTTCCTTGGCGGTGTCGGGGATGACCAGGCCGCTGGCCGTGGTCTCCTCCGCGTCGCTCGGACGCACGACGATGCGGTCCTCAAGTGGCTTCAGGTTCATGGTCGGAAGTGCCTCCTGTGGCGCTGTGCCCTGTCTGGGGCGTGTCATGGAACTGCCCGGCGGCACTTAGCACTCTCACCGGGCGAGTGCTAACGATACGAGCCCCAATGACTCGCCACAACCTCAGGGCGCCCCGATCCGGGCTCGTTTTCGGGGCTTCCAATGAGCCAGCCGCGGCTTAGTTGAGGAAGTCGATGCGCAGGTTGGGATCGGCGCCGCCGTCGAGGTCGGATGGACCATCGCTGGCCAGCCGGTACCAGGCCGTCGCGGCGATCATGGCGGCGTTGTCGGTGCACATGGCCCGGCTCGGCAGGTAGGCGTTGATGCCGTCCTCCATGCAGATGTCGAGCGTCCGCTCGCGCAGCGCGCTGTTGGCGGCCACGCCGCCGGCCAGGCAGATGCCCGCTGCTCCCACCGCTCGGGCCGCCTTGCGGGCCTTGTGGGTGAGCACGTCGGTCACGCAGGCCTGGAACGACGCCGCGACGTCGACGGTGGCGACCTCAGGGTGCGCTCGTACCCAGTTGATGACGGCTGTCTTGATGCCCGAGAACGAGAAGTCGTAGCCGTCGTCGAGCATGGCTCTCGTGAGCGGGACGGCAGTGGGATCGCCCTCGGACGCCAGCCGGTCGATGACGGGACCGCCCGGGTAACCGAGCCCCAAGTAGCGGGCCACCTTGTCGAAGGCCTCGCCGGCGGCATCGTCACGGGTGGCGCCCAGCAGGCGGTAGCGGCCATGGCCCTCGAACGAGATCAGCATGGTGTGCCCGCCCGAGACCAGCAGGGTGACGAGCGGGAACTGCACCTCGGCGTCGTGCTCGTCGAGCAGCGCTGCGTACAGGTGGGCTTCGTGGTGGTTGATGCCGATGTAGGGAACGTCCCACACCAGCGCCAGCGCCTTGGCGGCGGCGACACCCACCAGCAGGCTGCCCACCAATCCGGGACCGCAGGTCGCCGCCACGACGTCGATGTCGCTGTCGGCGGCGCCGGCCTCCACCAGCGCCTCGGCCACGACAGGCGTGATGAGGGCTTCGTGGGCACGGCCCGCGATCTCGGGAACCACGCCGCCGTAGCGGGCATGGAGATCCACCTGGCTGCTGACGATGCTGGAGCGCACGTCGCGGCCGTCGTCCACGACCGCTGCGGCCGTCTCGTCGCAGGAAGTCTCGATGCCGAGGATGGTCGTCATTGCACCCCCATGGCTGTGTCTGATGCACCCTCGGTAATGCCGAGGGCCGTGTCTGATGCACCCTCGGTAACGCCGAGGGCCGTGGCGATGCCGTCCAGGCGTTCGCCGTGGGCGGGGCTGTCGATGTCGTGGCACCACATCACCAGTGCGTCCTCTCGCTTTCCGCCAGGACCGCCCCGGTAGTAGTTCTTGCGGCTGCCGACCGGCGCATAGCCGAACCAGCGGTAGAGGCGCTGAGCCACGGCGTTGGAGGAACGCACCTCCAGCGTCAGCGCTTCCAACCCATCGATGCGTTGGGCCTCGCGGTGCAGCTCCAGCATCAGCCGTGCACCCACTCGGTGACCCTGGCAGCCCGGATGCACCGCCACGGAGGTGATGTGCCCCTCCCCGGCCACGATCATGAAGCCGCCGTAGCCGATGACGCCGACCGGTCGGCCGTCGGGGCCCGGCGTGCAGGCCACGCGGTACACCCGCTCGCCGCCCCGCTGCAATTCGTCCAGGTACAGGGCCCTCGACCAGGGCCTCGGGTACACCAGCTTGTCGATGCGGCGGATCTCGCGCAGATGCTTGCGGCGCATCGGCACGATGATCGGCACCGGGGCCGTGCGCGGATTGGCGGAACTTGCTGTTGCGTCACCTTGTGCTTCCCGCTCTGGCTCCCCGTCTCCGACCGATTCGGGCTCGCGGGCCGCTCGAGCCTGGGGCTCAGCCTCCGCGGGCGCGCCCGGCATGGTCACGATCGCTCCCGCTGCTGCCAGTTGATGCGGGCATCGGGGGCGCGCAGGTACATCGGTGCGATCTCGGACGGGCTCACGAACTCCTCGCGCAGCGCTCGGGCGTGCGCCAGCTCCACCAGCGCTCCGGCATTGGGATGGCGCAGTCCCTCCCGGCCGATCTCCGCTCCCCGCACGTCGCCCAGCACCTCCGCGTATCTGTCGGCGCCGTCGCCGACGATCAGCGTTTCCGCGCCCGTTGCCATCAGCTGCGCGGCGACGTCGGCGGGCTGATCGACGGCCGGCGGGCTCATGAGCTGGATGCCCCCAGGCGCCCGGCGGTAGGTGGCGTAGAAGATCTCTCCCCGGCGGGCGTCGACGGTGGAGACGATGAGCCGATCACTGAAGCGTGCCGGGAACGCCGTGAGGTCGAGGCTGGAGACGCCGATCATCGGCACGCGGCAGGCATGTGCGATGGATTTCGCGGTCGCCAAGCCCACTCGCAAGCCGGTGAACAGACCCGGGCCGACGTCGACGGCCACCAAGCCGATCTGCGACAGCTTCATCTGCGCCTGCTCGCAGAGGAAGCGGATCGCCGGCGCGAGCGTCTCGGCGTGGCGCCGGTCGCGGGTGGTGTGGAACGAGGCGATGATGCCCTCGTGCCCGCCGATGGCCACGCCGACCTGCGGCGTCGCGGTCTCGATGCCGAGAACTAGCACTGCGCTGCCTCCGACGCTATGACATCTGTGCATTCAAGCTTGAGCACTAACACGGCGGTACCGGGGAGCTGTCGGCGAAGTGCCAGGCCGCGGCGAGCGAGTCGGCGCGGGCGTGCCAGCTCGGACCCACGAGGTCGGCCTCGAAAATGCGGATGTCGGGCGACTCGCCTGGGTCGGCGAGTCGAATGCGCACCTGCAGGAAATCGCGTGGCAGCGCGCCGATCACGACCTCGCCCCACTCCACGCACACCACCGCATCGTCGTCGAGCACTTCGGGCAGGTCCAAGTCGAGCACCTCGCCCAGGTTCTCCAGCCGGTACACGTCGAGATGATGCAATCGCATGCGGCCTTCGTAGCTCTGCGCCAGCGTGAAAGTGGGGCTGGTCACCGGCTCAACGACCCCGAGAGCCGCCGCCAGCCCCTGCGTGAACACCGTCTTGCCCGCACCCAAGTCGCCCGACAGCAGCAGCACATCGCCAGGGCGCAAGAGCGGGGCGAGTGCCGCCGCGACAGCTCGCGTCCCCTCGGCGCTCGTGGTCCGGAACCGCATAACGGAGCTTGTCTAGCGTGCTGAGCCGGCCGGCAGGCCGCATTGCGGGGCATCTGCCCGGCGGTAGACGCGAGGAACGCGCAGCGAGATTCCGGTGAGCACTTCGTAGGGGCTGCGACCGGACCAGTCGGCCAGATCGGTGATGGTGACACTCTCGTCGCCCTGCCGGCCGACGAGGGTGACCCGG
The DNA here is from genome assembly GCA_022827265.1 of Acidimicrobiia bacterium. GTDB lineage: Bacteria > Actinomycetota > Acidimicrobiia > Acidimicrobiales > Poriferisodalaceae > Poriferisodalis. The sequence continues at coordinate 10,325 of JAJDTF010000027.1, forward strand.
TCGCCGTTGTAGGCGCTGCCATCGCCGATGTTGACCATCGTCTGATCCATGCAGACATGGCCCACCACAGGGTGCGGCGCACCGTCGATGAGCACGTTTGCCGGTCCCTGCGCTGGCCCTTGCTGCGGACCCGTGCCCAGGGAGCGGGCGTAACCGTCGGCGTACCCCACGGGCAGGGTGATCACCCGGGTCTGGCGGTCTGCGGTCCACGTGCTGCCGTAACCGACGGATGCACCGCGGGGCACCACCTTGAAGTAGACGACTTCGCTGTGCCAGCTCAGCACCGGTTCGGTCGGCAGGGCGGCTGCGATCTCGGGTTTGGGAGCCACGCCGTACAGCACGATGCCCGGGCGGACACGGTCGAGGTGGGATTCGGGCAGGCGGGCGATGGCCGCGGACGCCGCCATGTGCCGGACGGGCGTGGGCAGCGAATGGCGTTCGTAGAAGCTCAGTGCCTCACCGAAGTAGTCGAGCTGCCTGCGCGCATCGGACAGATCACCGCTGTCCGCGTTGGCGAAGTGGCTGAATACGCCTTCGACGCGGACCGAGCGGCAGCGGAGCGATTCAGCGAACAGCCCCTCGGCGTTGTAGTGGTGAACGCCGATGCGCTCCATGCCGGTGTCGATCTTGAGATGCGCCCGGGCAGTGGTGCCCGCGGCGACGGCTGCTTCGTCGATCTGGCGCAGTTTGTCGATCGACGGCGCCGTGAGGATCAGGTCGTGGGCAAGGAACAGCGGGATCTGGCGCTCGACGGCGCCGCCGAGGACATGGATGTCGATGGTCACTCCGGCGCTGCGCAGTGCCAGCGCTTCCTCGACGTAGGCGACGGCCGCGCATGACACCCCAGCCGCCTCCAGCGCGAGCCCGACCTGCGCGATGCCGTGGCCGTAGGCGTTGGCCTTGACCACCGGCACCACTTCGGCCGCGCCGACGTGCCGGCGGATTGCTGCCAGGTTGCGGTCGAGCGCGTCGAGATCAATGTCGCACCAGGTGGGACGCATCTGCGATGCATCGGGTGCGAGCAGCCGTATTTGCGATGCGTCGGGCACGGACAGCCGCATCTCTGACGCGTCAGTCATGTGCCGCTCATTTCGGCTGCGGAGGCAGCGAGGCCAGCTCGCACTGCTCCCAGCAGCTCCACCTGGTGCATCGCAGTCAGCGGCGTGAGGGCGGCCGCGGGCTCGTGACCGCCGAAGGAGGCGGTGCGGCCGTGCCAGTGCGCAGCGGCGGCAGTCTGCGACAGCACGGCGTCGGGCTCGGTCGCACCGGCGGACAAGACCGCGGCGATCACGCCCGAGAGCACGTCGCCCGATCCGGCGGTCGCCAGGCGAGCCGTCCCCGAAGCGGCCGCCAGCACGGCGGACGTGTCAGCCCCTGGGCCAGCGCGGCCGGCCACCAGCGTGGTCGGTCCTTTCAGCAGGACAACGGCATTGAGTTCATCCGCTGCACGTCGCACGGCCTCGAACCGATCGGCCGCTGGCGGGCCGCCCGTGAGCTTGGCGAACTCCCCGTCGTGAGGCGTGAGGACGGTCGGCGCTGTCCGCTCATGCAGGCACTCAGGATGATCCGCGAGTGCCGTGAGGCCATCGGCGTCGACAATCAGCGGCACCGGACAGTCGGCAATGAAGCGGGCTGCCTGCGCCGATGCGGTGGGGTCGGTGCCAATTCCCGGTCCGATGACGGCAGCGTCGAACCGCTCGATGCCCTCGAGCGCGGGCCCGGCCCACTCCCCGGGCCGGAGGTCGCGCGCCACCGCCTCAGCCGGTCGAGCGACATCGGCCGCTCGCAGGCCTGGCGAGCTCACGACCACCATGCCGGCGCCCGCTTGCTGGGCGGCCGCGCACACGAGATGTCCGGCGCCGCGCATCTGGGGCGAGCCGGCAATGACCCGCGCGGCCCGGCGCCACTTGTGAGCCGCTGGCTCAGCAGCCGGCAACGAGGCGTCGGCATCGGCATCGGTCACGAGCCACGACATCGCCCCGCTGGCGTCGAGCCCGATCGGGGCGAGCTCCACGTCGCCAGCGGCAGCCGCTCCGGGGTGCAGCAGCAGGCCCGGCTTCAGCGCCCCGAAGGTCACGGTCACCGCTGCGGGCCAGCAACCGTGGTCCTCACCGGTCAGCGCGTCGATGCCCGACGGGATGTCGACCGCCAGCACGGGTGCTGCCGGCGCTCGATCCGCGCCCCACGATCCACGCAGCCCGGTTCCGTACGCCGCATCGATCACGAGATCCCACGCCGCTGACGTGGGCGCCCCGGAATTGGCCGTGCCGACAAGCTCCAGTGCCTCGGGTGGCGTCACGACCCGGCAGCGAACGCCCCATCGCTCCAGAGCCGCTGCTGCAACCCGCCCGTCTGCGCCGTTGTTCCCCTTGCCCGCGGCCACGAGCACCCGCCGTCCGTAGGTGCCGCCCATCAACCGTCGGGCTGCGATGGCGACGGCCGCGCCAGCACGCGCGACCAGCACATCAGTGCCCTCGGGCGCCGCCGCGTCGATCGCCGCCATCTCAGCCGGCGTCACGATCGGGATCATGGCGTCAGCTCCCGGCTGATCCGTGGCCGCCGGCACGCGCCCACCCGCTCATTGCGCCAGCACCATGGCGGCTGCCACAGAGTCGGTGTGGGTGAGCGTCACCTGCCATTCCGACAGGCCTGCTGCTGCCGCCCGTTCAGCCGCAAGGCCCCGAAGCACCAATTCGGGGCGACCGCTGGAATGGCGCGCCACCTCGATATCACGGAAGCGGCAGGCGCCCAGGCCGATGCCCAGCACCTTCATCACCGCCTCCTTCGCGGCGAATCTGGCGGCGAGGCGAGTGTCGGGATCGACCGTCCCCATGGCGTAGGCGAGCTCCGCGGGGGTGAACAGGCGGGCGCGCATGCCGCTGCGCCGCTCGAGCACCGCGGCGAATCGCTGGACGTCCACCATGTCGAGCCCGATCGAGGTGCTCACACGCGGGCCGTCCTAGTCACCCGGCTCATCGCCGGCGGGCGAGCCTGATGCACCGCCTCCAGCGGGCGGGGCCGCAGCGCCCAGCCAGTGCTCGGCGAGCACGTACACCGGTCGGGTCAGCAGATCGAAGACATAGAGCGTGCCGAGCAGATCGTCGCGGAACCATGGCAGCGTCTCGGTGACCGCATCGGCGAGCGCCCCGTAGCGACCCCGGTAGCCCATCAGCACCGCCCGCATCGCCGGCGCACGCAGCCGTTCCACGAAGCGGCAATGCAGCAGCGTCAGCCCTGTGGTCGTTCCGTCTTTGGTCTCGGGAATGTGGAGCACCGTGCGGCCGTCGCTGCCGCGGGCCACGGTGACCTCCCGTTCGTAGGCGGCACGATGCTTGCTGCCGCGCAGCTGCGGGTTGGTCACCGTGCGCGACTCGATGCCGAGCGCCGTGCCGCCCCGATCGGTCAGCCAGATCGTGATCTCCGGGCTGCTGGCCGATGCCACCTGGCCCTCGATGCGGTAGCGCGACCAACCGGTGACCTCGGCCACCGCCGGGTCGAGCGCAGCCAGGGTGCGCAATGCCGCATACGACAGCCGATCCCTCGGTGCGCCGGCGTCGAGCGCCGCTGCCACCAGCATCGAGTCGAGCAGTGTCTCGTCAGCACGCGAGATGCCCACCGTGACGGTCTTGGCCTGGTGCTTGATGGTGTCGACCGGCCGGGTGAGTTCGTCGATAGCGATATTCAGGGCATCGGTGAAGTCGTCGATGACGACCGAGGGCAGCCCCACCTTGCCGATGTCCGCCTGGTACATCTCCAGCGGCGTCATGCCGACGGCGTACCGCAGCACCGCTCCCAGGCGAGCCGCAGTGCCCGCCCGCAGGTGCCCGTCATAGCTGCCTGCACGCACGCCGTCGCGGAAGCGATTGGCTGGGGCGCGCAGGCGCTCGGCCAGCACGGCCAGCAGGTCCCCGTCGCGGCCGGGGCCACCGAGCGATGCGTCAGCGCGGCCGCGCACTGCTGGCAATGATCCGTCACTGGCGGCAGCCGCGAGCAGCGATTCGGTACTGGCACGCATCTCGCGCAACGGATCGGCCAGTGCGTCGATGGTCAGCGCCGCCTCGTAGCCGTACAGATGACCGGCAGCCGTGGCCAGCACGAAGTCCACCGCTGGATGCACGGCGGGAACCTCCAGCAACTCCGCGGCGGCGTCGAAGCGGCCGGTGCCGGCGGAGGCCACCACGATGGGAGTTGCCCGGTGCGCGCGGTAGATCGCCACCTCCTTCGCGGCGTCGTCGGCAACGGAGCCGGTGAGGCCCGTCGCGCACACCCAGATGAGCGGCTCGCACGAGAGGTCGATGTGCTTCTTGTCTTCCGTCCCGTCCTCGGCGACGGCGTGGTAGCAGACCTCCGACAGCTTGATGCGAATCTCGCGGGACGCGATCCGGTTGGCGCCATTTCCCACCACGGCCCAGTGGCGGTGGGCGCCCACATGGCGCCGGGCTATCCGGGCGATCTCGTCGTGGGATGCGAGCACGGCTTCGAGTGCGGCGGGCAGCTTGACCAGTGCGCCGAGCAGATCGCTGATGGCGGCGGACGTCGCGGCGTCGTCGGGACGGATGTCGGCAGCGATGGCGGAAGCGAGCAGAGCGCACGCCGCAACCTGTGCGTAGAACGCCTTGGTGGACGCCACCGACATCTCCACGTCGCGGCCGTCAGAGGTGTAGAGCACGCCGTCTGCCCGGTCGGTCAGGTCGCTGCCGCGCCGGTTGACGATGGCGACCACGGCCGCCCCCCGGGCGCGAGCGAGATCGACCGTGCGGTTGGTATCGGTGGTGGTGCCGGACTGGCTGACGGCTACGACCAGCGTGTCGGACAGGTCGGCGCGCAGGCCGAATCCGCTGAACTCGGTTGCCAGGGGCGCCGTGACCTCGACGCTGCGCAGCGTGCGCGACGGCGCCAGGAGGGTTTCGAAGAAATGCGGGAGCGACGACGCCGCGGCCGCTGCTGTGCCTTGGCCGATGGCGACGATGCGACGGATCGAGCCGTCGCGCAGCCGGGAGCGGATGTCGGCGGGCAGGGCGTCGGGTCCAAGCCGGACGTGCCGCAACGGGCCACCCAATGCGGCTGTGCCACCGGCGCCACCCAATGCGGCTGTGTCAATGCGACCGCGCAATGTGGCTGTGTCACCGGCGCCACCCAATATGGCTGTGTCAATGCGACCGCGCAATGTGGCCCGGAGCGACCGGGGGGCCTCACCGATCTCCTTCAGCAGGAAGTGCGGGTGGTCGCCCAGGTCGATGTCACGGGTGGTGACCTCGGCGGTGACGAGGTCACCGGCTTCGACCGGCAACTCCGTACCGTCGTAGGAGCAGCGGCGCAGCGCGGTGAGCTCGGCTACCGCGCCGGTGGGCGCACCGACCAGCATGACCTGGCCGCGGCTGCCCACGGGGTTCGCCGGATCGGACGGGGTCTCTCCATCGAGGCGGACGTACTGGCGGCATTCCTCGACCAAGCCGTACGGCTCGCTGGCGACGACATATGAAGGGCCTGTCGCGCCCACGTACAGCGCTTGCCCGCTCCCCCGCAATGCCAGCGCCACCACGTCGGGCATTACGGAGACATGCGCCGCAATCGCCACCGAGCCCTCGAAGCTGCTGACGGCATCAGCGAAGGCTTGCCGAAGCTGCTCTGACCCAGCGAAGGCTTGCCGAAGCTGCTCTGACCCAGCGAACGCTTGCCGAAGCTGCTCTGAGCTAGCCGTGGAATGCTCGCCATTCGAGCTTGCCGCGAGCGCCTGGCGCAGCATCATCGGGATGACCTTGGCGTCGGTGGTGATCTCGGGCGCAATCTGAAGCCGTCGCTGCGAGATCAGGTCGGCGTAGTTGTCTACGTCACCGTTGAGCACAGCGGCGATGTGCGCGACATCGCCGCCATTCGAATCAGAGATGCGCGCGACATCGCCGCCATTCGAATCAGAGATGTGCGCGACATCGCCGCCATTCGGATCAGAGATGCGCGCGACATCGCCGCCTGAGCTTGGAGTTGAGGGATCCCACGCATCGAGGGGATGGGTGTTGGGCTCCGAGACGATGCCGATGCTGGCCCACCGGGTGTGGCCCAGCATGACCGTCTCGGCACCGTCGGCACACAGCGCCCAGCGCAGCAAGCTGTCCTGGCGGATCTGCGATCTCAGGGCCGCCGTGTTGTCGCCGAGCTCTCCGATTTCCGATGCGGTCTTGTACACGAACGCCAACCCGTTGCCGGTGTCCCGCGCCGCACCGGCGCCGAAGAGCGGATCAGCGAGCCGTCCGCCGTGCGCGCCTCCGGCGCTGCCGGCATCGGCGTCGAGGCGCGCCCCGTGAACGAATACCTGCAGCCCGGCCGAGTCCCGCCCTCGAACTTCGAGACGGTCGAGCGCGGACAGCGCCACCTGGATCGACCAGAGTCCACCCACGGCTGCTGCCGGGGGCGTTGCGCCCCAGAGTCCGACGACTTCCCTCGCCATCCGCAGACGGTCCCGGCGCAAGGCGAAAGCGTGGTCGGCCAGCTCGCTCAGGCAGGCATTGATGCGCTCGATTCGGGCGCTCTCGTCACCGGGCCGCACGTCGCCCGCATCAACGGCCCTGTCGATGTCAGCGATGAGTTCATCCACCGTCGCCAAGGCGGCCTCGATGTCAAGCACGCATGCAGGGTCGGATACCAGCAGGCGGACTCCGGGCAACGATCGCAGCGCCTCGTCGGCGTCTCGCAGCACCGTCGCGGCGGCTTCCAGCCGCCCGAGGAGGTCGCGACCGTCACAGGGTGTGTCGGAGCTGCTCCCGGACACTGCAGCGGCGAGCAGGTCAGCGGCTTCATGCAGCCGCGGGACGACGGCGGAGGCCTCCAGCGCGACCCGGTCGTCGCGGCGGCCGATGACGGCCACAATCCCGCACACAACAGCGAGGGTACCGAGCACCCGACGGCCCCCCGAGGCGAAGCCGTGGCCCGAGCGGCCCGTGAGCGCAGCGAACAAGAGCGGAAAGCAACAGGTCCGCCATGAGACAGTCCGCCACTCCGTGCAGCCCGTTGACTCGGGCGCATCACCACTGGGCGGCACCAGCTGCGCGCTGAGCTCAACGGCGCAGCCGGGCCCGTGACTAGGGGGTGCCGGCCTCGTCGACGCCCTCGACGATCACGTCGGCGAGACGGTCTGACAGGTCCGTTGCCTCGCGCTCGGTCGGGGCCTCGACCATGATGCGGATGACCGGTTCGGTGCCGCTGGCGCGCACCAGCACGCGTACATCCGGACCTGCGCCAGCGGCGATGTCGTCAACCGCACGCTGAACTTCATCGGTGAGCGATGCTGAGCCCAAGGGCACACTGCGGAGCACCTGCGGGGCGACCTGCATCGCCTGAGAGGCAAGTTCGGCGCTCGTCAGCGCCGGACCATCAGACACAGCGGCGCTCGTCAGCGCCGAATCACCAGCCGTCCGCCGAGCAACAAGGTCGGCAAGATGCACGGCACTGCGCAGCCCATCGCCGGTGGTGGCCTCCTGCCGGAAGACGACGTGGCCCGACTGCTCGCCGCCGAGACGGTGACCGCCCGCCTCCAGTGCTTCGAGCACGGCACGGTCGCCCACTGCGGTGGTGACCACTTCGATGCCGGCCTCGGACATGGCCCGGCGCAGCCCCACGTTGGACATGACCGTCACGACCAGCGTGTCGCCGGCGAGCAGGCCCCGCTCGGCCAGGTCGACGGCAAACAGTGCCATCTGGCGATCTCCGTCGATGACCTGCCCCTCGCAGTCCACCGCAATCATCCGGTCGCCATCACCGTCGAACGCGACACCCAGATCTGCGCCGGCGTCGAGCACCGCCGTCCCGAGCGCGCCAGGGTTCACCGATCCGCAGCCGTCGTTGATGTCGCGCCCGTCGGGCTCGCAGAACAGTGACGTGACCTGCGCCCCCAGCCGTCGCAGTACCCCGGGCGCGAGCGATGCGCTGGCGCCGTTCGCGCCGTCCACCACCAGGTGCAGGCCGTCGAGCGTGCGGCCGTCGATGGCGGCGCGCAGCGAGTGCTCATAGGCGTCCAGCACTCGGTCCAGCTCGTTCGGCGAAGCTGTCTGAGCTTCAACCGCGCCGGCAGCGGGCACAGCGTCCAGCCGGCGTGCGATCTCAGCCGCGGACGGCCGGTCGCCGTGCGTCAGCCGCAGTTCGTCGAGACACTGGGCGACGGCGGCCTGCTCGGCATCGCTGAGCTTGGTACCGCCCGCTGCGAACAGCTTGACGCCGTTGTCGTGCCACGGATTGTGGGATGCCGAGACCACGGCACCGGCCGTGTCGAGGTGCTGGGCTGCAAATGCCACGACCGGTGTGGGCGCGATGCCGAAGTCGATGACCTCGGCCCCGGTCGCTCGCAGGCCTGCAACGAGCGCTCGTGCCAGCGCGGGACCTGATTCGCGTGTGTCGCGGCCGACCACCCAGCGCGCAGCCTCATTGCCTGCGAACAGCGCCCGGTTCGCCGCGCGCCCGAGCGCGTGCGCGACGACTTCGTCAATCTCGTCGAAGGCCCGCCCTCGAACGCCGTCGGTTCCGAAGGTGGCTTCCACGCCGGGTTAGCGCTTGGAGTACTGGGGCGCCTTGCGGGCCTTCTTGAGGCCGTATTTCTTGGATTCCTTCTTGCGGTCGTCGCGATGCAGCAGGCCGGCGGACTTCAGCGTCGGCCGCACCTCAGGGTCGAGCACCAGCAGCGAGCGGGCAATGCCCAAGCGCAACGCGCCGGCCTGACCTGCCACCCCGCCACCGTCCACGGTGGCACTGACGTCGTAACTCTCGGCGGCTTCGGTGAGTCGCAGCGGCTCGGTGATCTCCATGCGGTGCACCGACGACGTGAAGTACTCGTCGAACGGGCGACCATTCACCGAGATGTTGCCGCTGCCGGGCAGGAACCTCACCCGAGCGACGGCACGCTTGCGGCGGCCAGTGGTCTGCGTCAGCGGAACGGGCACGAAATCGGGATCTTTCTCGTCGGGTATGGCGTATCGGCTACAGCGTGCGGAACCGTGGCTCAGCGCGCCATGGCGTGAGGCAACGGCAGCGGCTGGGGCTGCTGAGCGGCATGGGGATGGTCGGGCCCGGCGTACACCTTCAGCTTGCGCAGCTGAGCGCGGCCCAGACGGTTGTGCGGCAGCATGCCGCGGATGGTGCGCCTCACCGCGTCGGCCGGCCGGCGGGCCAGCAGGTCGCCGTATTTCTCGCTGCGCAGGCCGCCGGGGTAACCCGAGTGGCGGTGCACGAGCTTCTTCGTGGCCTTGTCACCGGTCAGCACCACCTTGTCGGCGTTCACCACGACGACGTGGTCACCGCCGTCGATGTAGGGGGCGAAGGTGGGCTTGTGCTTGCCGCGCAGGATCTTGGCCACCTCGGTCGCCATGCGGCCCAGCACCATGCCCTCGGCATCGACGACGAACCACGAGCGCTCGATCTCGGATGCTTTGGGGGCATAGGTGCGCACGCTGGAACTCCGCATGGGGTCGACTGCGAGACAGACCCCAAGAGGCTACCGGCCAGCAGCCACCACGCTGCAGGGCACCAGCAGTCGCGGCACTGCTACAGATGCTGTTTCGAAGCGTCAGCCGATCGCTGTCACCGGCACCGTGTCGCGCCCGGCCCGCAACAGGGTTCCCGGTCGCGCATCGGTGAACTCGCCGCCGCTCACGGCGACCTGGCCGTTGATCAACACCGTGTCGATGCCGTCGGCCTCGCCGTACAGGCGCCACGCGCCGCCGGGCAGGTCCTCGCGCACCTCGATTGGCTTCGGCGCCACCCCGTCAGGGTCGAACACCACGACGTCGGCATGGCAGCCCTCCGCCAAGCGGCCGCGGTCCGCGAGGCCGTACAGGCGAGCGGGAACGTCGGTGAGCTTGTGTATGGCATCTTCCAGCTTGAGCATCTGGCGGTCACGGGCTGCGGCCAGCAGGTACGTCGAGTAGTTGAACGTGGCCAGGAAGTCGAGGTGTGCGCCAGCGTCCGACGCGCCGATCACGCAGCGGTCGTCGTTCCACAGCTCCTGGCGCAGCGCCCAGCTGTCGTCGTCGTCGCCAGCCGCACGCGGGTACAGGCCGGTCTTGAGATCATCGGCAACGACCAGGTCGCACAGCGCATCCCACGGTGGGATGCCCTGCTCGTCGGCAATCTCGCCGATCGTGCGACCCTCGAAGTGCGTGAGCTCGGGCTTGGTGACCTCGCCGACGGTGAGACGCTCCCAGCGAGCCACGCCCCGGAACGCGCTCGGCTGCTGGGCGAGATCGTTCAGCTCGGCGCGACGCTGCGGGTCGGCCAGCAGCTGCATCTTCTCTGCCGGCGGCAGCGCCATGGGCTCGGCCCAGCCGTGCAGGGTGTCGAGCAGGAACCCGCTCTCGAAGCACAGGCGGCTGACCGCAGGCATCGGGGCGGTCAGTGCCACCACACGCCCGCCCTGGCGAGCGGCGAAGTTGCTGGCTTCGAGCTTCTGGGCGATGACATCTCGATGCCGGCCGTTGGCGAAGATCACGTTCCAGTTGAGCGGCCGGTCCGCCGCCACCGACATGTCGGCCAGCAGCTGGTACACATCGGTGTCGAAGCGCTCGATGGTCGGGATGAACTCGAGCGCCACCGCCGGGCTCGACCGCAGCACCGAGCACAGCTCGATCAACTCGGTGGTCGAAGCGTGGCGCGAGGGCACAGCCTCGCCGGCGGCGTCGTTGTGCGTTTTGGCCCACGACGAGCTGAAGCCCAGCCCGCCCGAGGCGATGCTCTCGGCCAGCAGCTGCTTCATGGCCTCGAGCTCCTCGGGCGTGGCCTCGTGGCCCACCGAGCGCTCCCCCATGACGATCCGCCGCAGCGCGCAGTGCCCCACCAGGAAGCCGGCGTTGGGCATCAGCGTGCCGTCGATCGAGTCGAGGTACTCGCCGAAACTGCGCCAGTCCCACGGCACTCCTTCTTGGAGCGATTCGAGCGGCATGCCCTCCACCCGGGCGAGCATCCGCATGAGGTAGTCGCCGTGGTCGGGCTCGAGCGGGGCGATGGTGAAGCCGCAGTTGCCGCCGATCACTGTGGTCACGCCGTGCAATGGCGACGGAGACAGGGTGGTGTCCCAGAAGACCTGGGCGTCGAAGTGGGTGTGGATGTCGACGAAGCCGGGCGCGACCACCTTGCCGGACGCATCGATCGTGCGCTCCGCAGGCCCCGCCGCAGCGGTGGCTTCGGTACCCACCGCCACGATGCGACCGTCGCGGATGCCGATGTCGCCTTCGGTGCGCGGCGCTCCGGTGCCGTCGATGATCGTGCCGCCCGCAATCCTGATATCGAGCATCTGCGATGTCCCCCTGTGACGTAGCGATGCGTTCCCGCTGAAGTGCGGCTGTGCCGGCATCGCTCCCAGCGAAGTTACCGTGCCAGCGGTGAGCGAACATGAGCCTGCCGCCCACGCCGGTCAACGGACCGTGCGGCTCAATGTGGCATACCGCGGCACGGGCTTTCGTGGCTTTGCGGCCAATGAAGGCGTGAGGACCGTCGCGGGCGAGCTGGGCGCCGCGCTCAAGCGCATTCTCGGCCAAGCGCCCGTGCTGACCGTGGCCGGTCGCACCGATGCAGGCGTGCATGCCACCGGGCAGGTCGTGTCGTTCCGGATCGGCGGCGATGGGCTGCGGCGGCTCAGCGACAGGCATGGCGGACAGCGCCGGGCTGCACGCGCTCAAGCCTCGGGCACTGCCGGCGACGCAGGACGGGGCGAGGACAGCCCAATCGGCCTCTCGCGCCTGCCGTCCGCGCTGAACCGTCGGTTGAACCCCGAGATCGTGGTGACGGAGGCGTCGTTCGTTGACGACAGCTTCGATGCCCGCCATTCGGCAACCGCCCGTGCCTACGAGTATCGCATCCGCAACGACGCGCAGCCCGATCCCCGCTGTGCCGACCTCGAATGGCACGTCGCCGCGCCGCTCGACGTCGGCCAGATGAACGTCGCCGCGGCTCACTTCGTCGGCGAGCACGACTTCGCCTCGTTCTGCCGCCGACCGAAGGACCGCCCCGACGCCTCGCTGGTGCGGACCGTGACGCACGCCCGCTGGAGCGTCGTGGCACACCTTGGAGAGGAGTCCTCGGGCGCGGACGCCGCCGTGGAGACCAGCCGATCGCTGCTCTTCGAGATTGAGGCCAACGCATTCTGTCACCAGATGGTGCGGGCCGTCGTGGGCCAGTGCGTTGCGGTTGGACGCGGCGATCGGGCCACCGGCGACGTGCCCGCTGTGCTGGCTGCGCGCACCCGGGAGGCGGCGGCGGCAATCGCGCCGCCGCATGGGCTGACGCTCGTCGCAGTCCGCTACGCAGACGATTGAGCGACGGTGGGCACGGCAGCCACGGCCGCCGACACAGCTACTGCTCGGAGCGGAACACCTCGACGCGGTTGTCGAGGTCGAACCACAACGCGATATGCGCCTGCACCTCGGCGGCCGTGATCTCATCGAGAACTGCGCGCCGCTGAGCGGGCGTGCCGATGTCGTTGTCGTCGACGTGGTGACGCCTCAGAAGCGGGTCGACGATCGCGGAGTTCGACTCGAGCACGTAGTTGTCCCGCGTCACCGAGATCGCCTGTTGCAGGTCGCGGTCAGTCGGACCGTCGGCAATCAACTCCTCCAAGGTCTCCAAGATGGCAGCATGGCTCGTTTCGAGCCCATCTGACGGCCCGGTGGCGCTGATGCGCGCCGTCCACCTGCCCGTGGCATCGTCGGGCGAGACCGAGGCCCCGACCGAATAGGTGTCGCCGAGCTGTTCCCGCACATGGCCGACCAGCAAGTCGTCGATGACAGCTACTGCCACGTCGCCGATGACCAGGGTCTTGACGGTGACCGTCGTGGGGACGCCGAACACGATGTCGAGACCCGCCGAGCCAGAGTCGGCGTCGACCGGAATCGTGATGCGCTGCACCCCCACCGGGAAGCCCGGGTTGTGGTCGGTGAACGTGTCTTCCGGGCCGGCGGGCAGCGTGCCGATGTAGCGCGCCGCCAAGTCCGCCACCGTGGCCCGATCGATGTCGCCGACAACCACGAGCGTGAGATCGTCCACATCGCTCAGCCGTGCCCGGTAGAGAGCCAGCAGCGAATCAGAGGTCGTGGCGTCGATCTGTTCCTGGGTGGCAATGAACTGGTACCAGCCGCTGCCGCCATACAGCGCGTCCAGCAGTGCCAGTTCGGAGATCCACTGCGGGAAGGTCTCCGCGTTCGCCAGGCGGGTCTGCATCGCCTGGATCTGCTCGCTGACCGCCACCTCGGTGATGCGCGGCTCAGTGATGTACAAGTGCAGCAGGGCGAAGAGCGCTTCGAGATCGTCGGCCCCGGCAGCGCCCGAGAAGCCTTCTGAGTGCTCGGAGATGAACGGCCGCACCCGGGCGGTGGTGGTGGCCAAGTATTCGTCGAGCTGGGTGGCTGTCGCGTCGCCGACGCCGCTGGAGGCGACCGCGCCGACTGCATGACGCACCAGGGCAGAGTCGCCCGCTGCCAGTGACGACCAGCCGCCCAGGCTCTCCGCCACCACTGTCACCTGACCGGCTGCGATGCCCGACGGCGCGAAGACGACCGTCGCGCCGTTGGGGAATTCCCATTCATAGGCATCGTCGAACAGGTCCAGCGGTCGCTCAGCGGCGAGCGGGGCCGCGTCCGGCCGTGCCATGAGTGCGTCGATGGCTTCTTGAGCTTCCGGCGGCGCCTGCGGAACGGCCGCGTCTACCGCTGCACGCAGTTCGTCCGCGGTCGGCACGTCCGCTGGGTCGGGCCCGATCGATACCACCAGCGGCGGCGCGATCTCCAAGAGCCAACGCAGATGTGCAGTCAGCTCTTCGACCGTGTAGGTGTCGAGGAGCGCGGTCAGCCGTGCCACCCGATCCGGCGTCGATGAGATGTCGGCACCGCTGAGGAAGTGCGCTGCGTAGGCGAATGAGTACTCGCGGTCCTGCCGGGTCTCGTCACTCTCGAGCTGGAACTCGAGTGCGGTGCGAGTTGCGCTCACCGCCTGGTCAAGCTCGGCTTGGGTGAAGCCGAAGTGCGCCGCTCCCTGCACCACCGAGATGTAGTCGGTGGTTGCCTGCTTGAGATCCGGGCCTTGGTAGTTCGTGCCGTACAGGCGCAGGCCGCGTGCTGCCGGGAACGCGCTGAAGTGCGGTTCTGTGGCTTGCGACAACTGACCGGCCTGGAATGCGGCATCGAGCCGGATGTCGAGCATGCGAGCGATCAGGTTCTCCATGAACCGAAGATGCTCGCCACCGACGGTCCCTGCGGGCCACGCGGGCAGCTGCCAGTCCAGCGAGATGTACATCGGGCCGTGGTCGGGGTGCGTGACCACATCGGTCACCGGCTCGTCCACGAAGTCTGCAATGAACGCCGACCGGTCGGGCTGCGCCGGGGCGGCCGGTGTGCGCGGCGCCAACTCAGTGAAGTAGTGCTCCACCAGCGTCTCCATCTCAGAGACAGCCAGGTCGCCCACGACCACGACCGCCATGTTGTCGGGGCGGTACCACGTGTCGTAGAACTCGCGCAAGACCTCGGCCGTCATGGACCGATTGGATTCCTCGCTGCCGCCGACGAGCATGCCCTCATAGACGGTTCCCGAGTAGTAGATGGCGTCGAGGAAGTTCGAGATCCTGCCTGACGCCGACTCATCGCGCAGGCGGTACTCGTCGAGAACGATCCCGCGCTCGGCATCGACGTCGGCAGGCAGGAGCGTGGCCGCCGATGCCCATTCGGACAGCACCGTGAAGCCGAGGCCGATTGCGCCGGGGTGGTCGAGCTTGAAATCGAGGATGTAGACGGTCTCGTCGGGGCTGGTGTACGCGTTCAAGTCAGGGCCGAAGTCGGTGCCGAAGTCGCGGAGCACCTGGGTGAGCTCGTTCTTGGAGAAGCGCTCGGTCCCGTTGAACATCATGTGTTCCAAGAAATGAGATGCCCCCTCCGCGCCGTCGGGATCCAGGACGGCGCCCGCATTGACGACCAAGTGCATCATGATCGACTTGCCGGGCGAGTCGTTCGAGCGCAGGTAGTACGTGAGACCGTTGGGGAGCTGGCCGATCAGCACCTCCGAGTCCACCGGCAGCAGGGTTGCGTCCGGGTCGCCGGGCTCATAGTCGTTGAACTCGCCCAGATCGACCGGGTCTCCGATGGGCTCTTCCGCGGGCGCCGGCTCATCAGTCTCTTCGGGCTCGTCGGCAGGCTCGGGCTCGTCGGCAGGGGCCGGCGCATCCGCCTCTTCGGGCTCTGCCTCGGCTTCGACAGCTTCCGGTTCGTCGGTGTGAACTTCGACTGTTTCGTCGTCGGCCGCTGCGGGCTCGCTGACTGCGTCATGTTCGTCTGGAGCGCACGCAGCCGCCAGCAGGGCGGCCGCAAAGAGCAGAGCGAAGATCTTGCGCCAAAGGACTGGTTTCATCGACGGGTGCGCCTTTCGGCCGGCAGCGTGCGGGAGGGGACGGTACTCGGGTTCAGGGGGCCAGCGGCAGCCAGAAGCGGGATGAGTTCTCATGCGATCTCAGAGGGTCCTGAGCAGTTCCAAGAGCCGGTACGGAGACCCTGCACACGCCTCGATGTCCGCCGCTGTCATGGCCTCGGACCAGCCCTCGCCGTCGTCGGCCACGACGGCAGGCAGCTTGGTGGCTGCAGCGAGCTGAGAGGCAGTGGCCTCGTCGCGATGCACCAGCTCGAACTCGACCGGCGATGCCGCGCAGGCTTGCTTCCACTCGCGGGAGCCCAGCGGATTCCAGCCGTGGGTGATGTCGCACAGAGCGCACTTGCTGCGGCCCGTCAGCTTGCCGAAGGCATAACGGAACTCTCCGGCGAGCCCGCCGTCAGCGTCGTAGATGCCCACCAGCCGCACGCGCCGCACCATATCGCTCGGCGCCTCTGCCCTCGTCGCGGGATGTCAGGCCGGGCGACGCTGAAGGGCCGGCTTGCGCTGGCATACTCGCCCGGGCCAGTGACCGCATGAGAATCAGATGACCATCCAGCTGCCAGACCTTCCATACGCACCCGATGCGCTCGCCCCGCACATCAGCGAGCGCACGATCAGCTTCCACTACGGCAAGCACCACGCCGGCTATGTCACCGCAGTGAACAGCGGGGTCGCCGGCACACCCGACGAGGGTCGAGCGCTGGAGGATCTGGTGCGCTCGCTGCCCGCGGGCGGGCTCTTCAACGCAGCAGCCCAGACGTGGAACCACAACTTCTACTGGCAGTCGATGTCGCCCGGCGGCGGCGGCGAGCCCGGCGGCGCCCTGGCGGCGGCGCTGGAGGCGAGCTTCGGCGGCGTTGACGCGTTCCGGGCGGACTTCGCCGCCGGAGCGGTCGGCAACTTCGCTTCGGGCTGGGGCTGGCTGGTGTTCGATACAGCTGCAGCCGGCTCGGGCTCGCTGCGGATCGTCCAGACCGACGACGCCCAGACGCCCCTGACCGACGGCCTGACCCCGCTGCTCGTGATCGACGTGTGGGAGCACGCCTACTACCTCGACTACCAGAACGCCCGAGCCGCCTACGTGGACGCATTCGTCGAGCACCTGATCAACTGGGAATTCGCCTCGGCCAACTACAGCGACGCCCTGCGCGACCACGCCTAGTTCACGAGACCAGCGGCAACGCAACCAGGCTGAGACTGCTCTTGTGTCTGCTTGCGTCCCGCTGTAGTTTTTATTACAAACTACTTTGCAACAATTGGCAAGGGGGCGGTGATGTCGGCAGACACCGACGACTCGGCGGCGCTGCGACCCGACGAGAGCTGGGAAACGGTGCTCAGCACCGTGCACAGCGCTCGCAGCGCCATGTACACGGCTGGAAGCACGGCGATCCTGCTGATGTGGGCGGGCATCATCACCATCGCCTACCTCGCCCAGTACGCCATCTCGACGTTGGCAACCGACTTCGCCGACAGATATCCGTGGTTCCCTGGACCGCTGTGGGTGATCATCACGTCCTTCGGCGTCGTCGGGAGCATGACCATCGGCACGCGCGCCGGGCGCGCGGTCTCGCAGGGCATCGCCATGCAGAACGCGGGGATCCGCGTCTTCGCCTACTGGATGACGGTCATCGCGGCGGCGGGGTTGCTGCCGGGCGCAGCGGGACTGTGGAACGAGTCCGGCGCAGAGAAGATCCCCTTCGTCTTGATGGGGGTCGTCGCGCTCGGATACGTGCTCTTCGGCATCCTGCACCGCACGGTGATCGCCACCTTCGGCGTGGGGATGGCCGTGGCCCTCTACGTCCCGCACTACCTGTTCGACGACAACGCACCAGCAGTGTCAGGTCTCGCGATGCTCGCACTGCTCGGGGCCATCGCCCTGTGGGTGCGCAGAACCGGCGAATGGTAGATCCCAGCGAGGTGCCCGACGGCGGCGCCATCGACCTCGACGAGACCATCCACCAGCCGACTCGGCTGCAGATCATGTCGCTGCTCGTGTCGCTGGAGGCCCGCGACCGCCTCGCCTACGGGTTCGTCCAGCAGCACCTGGCACTGACGCCGGGCAACCTCACGACCCACCTGCGCAAGCTGGAAGCCGCCGGCTACGTGACCATCAGCAAGCAGTTTCACGGCGCAAAGCCCCGGACGTGGATCGAGGCCACCCAAGCCGGGCGGCGAGCCTTCGCCGGGTACCTCGTCAACCTCGAACGGGCCCTCGGCGTGCGCATGAACTCCTGACACTGCGATCGCCCACCGAGGGTCGGCGGCGGGCGGCGGCACGAGAAACGGGTGTCATGGCTCAGCGGGTCCCGAACAGGGGGCATACGTCATTAGGCTCCGTCGCGCATGGTGATTGGCAAAACCGTATGCCGGTAGAGGTCGATGCACGGACGCTCGCCGATCTGGAGCCAGAGGTCGAGCGACTCCTCGCGCGCCATCTTCGGCAGACCAAGGAATGGCACCCCCACGCGCTCGTGCCCTGGAGCCGGGGCGAAGACTTCGCGCCCGACTATGAATGGTCACCCGAGGAAGCCAACCTCACCCCCGAGGCTCGCAGCGCCCTCTTCGTGAACGTGCTCACCGAGGAGAACCTGCCGTACTACTTCCGTGACAGCGAGCGGCTGTTCGGCAGCGAGGGCGCATGGGGCGAGTGGGTACGCCGCTGGACCGCGGAAGAGGGACGACACGGTCGGGTCATCTACGACTACCTGTCGGTCACCCGCGCCCTCGACCCCGTGGCACTGGAGCGAGCGCGCATGGCGCAGGTGCAGTGCGGGCAGGTGCCCCAGCCGCCGAGCTTGCTGGAAGGCCTTGCCTACGTGACGCTGCAGGAGTTGGCCACCCGCATCGCGCACTTCAACACCGGGCGCCACATCGACGACCCCGCCGGCAAGGCCATCATGCGGCGGGTCGCCTTCGATGAGAACCTGCATTTCCTGTTCTACCGCGACGTGATGAGCGCCGCCGTGGAGATCGACCCCTCCAGCGCGGTGGTGGCCATCGCCAACCAAGTCAAGAGCTTTGCCATGCCCGGAGTGGGCATCACCGACTTCGACACCCACTCACGCATCATCGCCGAGGCCGGGATCTACGACCTGGCCATTCACCACGACCAGATCCTGCAGCCCGTCGTGCTGCGCGACTGGAACCTGCCGGGATTGACTGAGCTGTCCAGCATCGCGGAAGCGGCGCGCGACCGCCTCATGAAGATGATCGACCGGATTGGGCGCGTCAGTCAGCGTCTCGCCGAGCGCTACGCCGAGGCGCGGGACTCGCTGCGCCGCGATGCAGCGCTGCTGCGCTAGCGGCTCAACCGGTCGGCGCGATCACACGCGGCACCCTGCGGCTGCCCGGCAGTCGCGCGGCCTCGACGACGGGCTTAGTGATCGCCCTTGGGGTCGAGCAGGGCAGTCAGCCGACCGATCGAGAAGTCGTCGCTGCGTGCGGCGTCGATGAGCACACGCTCGGCAGCGGCGATCTTGGCGGCCGCCGCGCGAACATCGGCCGCCACGTCGACAGGCACCACGACCGCACCGTGACGGTCGGCATGAATGAGGTCGCCGGGGCGCACCGACATGCCATGCACCGTCACCGGCACCGCATATTCCACGACGTGCACCCACGCGTGAGACGGGCCGATCGAGCCGGCCAGCGCACTAAAGCCCGGTGCCCACTCGCCCAAGTCGCGGATCGAGCCGTTGGTGATGACGCCGAGCGAGCCCAACCCGGCATGGATGCTGCTGTTCACCTCGCCCCACCAGGCGCCATGGCCAGGCGAGGCGTCGATGTCTTCGATCACGGTAATCGTGGGCTGTGGACCCTCGGCCATGTGCCGGTAGTAGCCGACGCGCACTGCCAAGTCGTCGTTGCCGGATCGGCCCGATGGAGCATTGGCGCGGATCGTGGCCGTGCGGGCGTAGCCGACAATGACGGTGCCCGGGTCGGGACAGACCAGCGGTGAGGTGGTGTATCCGTAGGCGCGGCGTTGCGGTGCCACGACCTCGAGCGCATTGCAGACGGTCGACGTGTCCAGCGCCCGCAACGCGTCGAGCACGTCAAGGTTCAACGGCCCAGTGCTCAACGGGTCGTCGGTGCTCATGTGCCGGGGCGCCGCGAAGAGCTAGACCAACTCGATGAGCGCCATGGGGGCGTTGTCGCCCCGGCGCGGTCCGAGCTTCAAGATGCGCGTGTAGCCGCCCGGACGTCCCTCGTAGCGCGGACCGATCTCGTCGATGAGCTTCTGGGCCATCTCCTGGTCGCCGTTGAGGCTGGCGATGATCTGGCGATGCCGTGCCAGGCCGCCCTTGCGCGCCTTGGTGATGAGCTTCTCGGCGTATGGCCGCAACGCCTTGGCCTTGGCCTCGGTGGTCTCGATGGCTTCCGCAGCGAACAACGACGCCGCCAGGTTGGCCAGCATGGAGCGCTGGTGACTGGCGCTGCCGCCGAGGCGTCGGCCCTTCGTGGGCGTGGGCATGATCAGCTGACCGCCGCCGGCGTGGCCTCTTCGGCTTCTGCCTCAGCCTCGCCCTCAGCCTCGCCGTCGGACTCAGCCTCGGACGACGGGCTCATGCCACGCAGCGCCAGACCCCGCTCGTCGAGCTTCTCGATGACCTCGTCGAGCGACTTCTGACCGAAGTTCGGCACCGTCATGAGTTCGTCCACCGACTGGTCGAGCAGCTCTCCGATGGTGTTGAACTGCGCACGCTTGAGGCAGTTGCGGGCACGCTCGGACAGGCCCAAGTCTTCGATGGGACGTTCCAGATCGCTGGCGCGGCTGCCGCCGACCGCCACTTCGGCGATGTCGAGACCCAGGGGCTCCGGCGACAGCTCGGCAATCATGAGCATCAGCCGGCACAGGGTGTCGCCCGCCGACGACAGCGCTTCGCGCGGGGTCATCGCGCCATCGGTCTCGATGTCGAGCACAAGCCGGTCGAAATCGGTGGACTGCTCGACGCGCACCGGCTCGACCTCCACCGCCACACGACGCACCGGGCTGAACAGCGCATCCACGAGGATCACGCCGATCGTGCTGCCGGCACGCTCGCTCTCGGGCGCTGCGTAGCCCCAGCCGCGCTCCACAGTGAGGTCCATCGCCAGGCGGGCGCCCTCGCCGAGCGTCGCGATGTGCAGGTCGGGTGTCAGGCACTCGACATCGATGCCCCAGTCCACGTGCCCCGCCAGCACCGGGCCCACGCCCCGCTCATCGAGGCGCACCGCCACGGGCTCGTCGGTGTGGCACCTCAGCACCACGTCCTTGAGATTCAGGATGATGTCAGTGACGTCTTCGACGACGCCCTCAATGGTCGTGAACTCGTGCAGCGCGTCGTCGAAGCGCACCTGGGTGATCGCTGCGCCGGGAATCGACGACAGCAGCGTGCGGCGCAGCGAGTTGCCCAGCGTGTGCCCGAAGCCGGGCTCCAGCGGGCCGATAGCGAAGCGCTGGCGGTTGCCTTCGGGCTCGCCGAGGATGTCGATCGTCGGTCGGTGCATGACCAAGGTGTCAGAGATGGACACGTTCACCCCTTCGTGGGCGGCAGATGTTGACAGGACTATTTGCTGTAGAGCTCGACGATGAGCTGCTCGCGAACCGGGATCTCAATCTGGGACCGGATCGGCAGTTCGCGCACGGTGACTCGCTGGCCTCCGTCGCTCGCCTCCAGCCACGGGGGTGGGGTGCGGTCGAGCACGTCGAGATTCCAGCGGACGGTGACGATCTCGCGGGCCTTGGTCCGCAACTCGATCACGTCGTCCTTGCGGGCCCGGAAGCTGGGAATGTTCACCCGGCGTCCGTTGACGTCGATGTGGCCGTGGCTCACGAACTGGCGAGCCTGCGGGCGGGTCGCCGCCCAACCGGCCCGGTACACGATGTTGTCGAGACGCAGCTCGAGCAGCCGCAGCAGGTTCTCGCCGGTGACCCCGCGCTGGCGGGCAGCCTCTTGGTAGACGTTGCGGAACTGCCGCTCTGTCATCCCGTAGGTGAAGCGGCACTTCTGCTTCTCCTGCAGCTGCAGCAAGAACTCCGAGTTCTGGCTGCGTCGCCGGCCGCGGCCGTGCTCACCGGGCGGGTAGGGACGCCGGTCGAGCGCCTTCGTCTCGCCCTCAGTGCCCCAGATATTGGTGTTGAGCCGCCGCGAGACGCGCGCCTTGGGACCCGTATAGCGAGACATCTCAGACCCTCCGGCGCTTCGGGGGGCGGCAGCCGTTGTGCGGCACGGGCGTCATGTCACGGATGCCCTTGATCTCGATGCCGGAATTCTGGATGGAACGGATCGCGGTCTCGCGGCCCGAGCCGGGACCCTTCACATGCACATGCACCCGACGCACTCCATGCTCCATGGCGCGCTCGGCGGCCTGCTCGGCGGCCTGCTGCGCGGCGAACGGCGTCGACTTGCGGGAGCCCTTGAAGCCGGCGTTGCCGGCCGAGGCCCACGACACCACGTTGCCCTGCAGGTCCGTGAAAGTGATGATCGTGTTGTTGAACGAGCTCTTGATGTGCGCCACGCCGTCGCCGACGTTCTTACGCTCTTTGCGCCGCCCTCGGCGAGGCTGCTGCTGCTGGTTCACTTGCGCCCGCCTCTCATGCGTCCGTTCTCTCGTTGCCGACGAATTCGGCTGCGCACGTTCACTTGCGTACCTTCTTCTTGCCAGCGACGGTCTTGCGCGGACCCTTGCGGGTGCGTGCGTTCGTATGCGTGCGTTGGCCGCGCACCGGCAGCCCGCGGCGGTGGCGGACGCCCTGGTAGCAGCCGATCTCGATCTTCCGCTTGACGTCCTGGGCGATGTCACGCCGCAGGTCGCCCTCGACAGCCAGATTGGCGTCGATGTGGTTGCGGATACGGGCTACCTCGGCATCGGTCAGGTCGCGCACGCGTGTGCGCTCTGCGATGTTCAGGTCTTCGCAGATCTGCTGGCTGGCCGAGCGGCCGATGCCGTAGATGTAGGTGAGCGCGATCTCCACACGCTTCTCACGCGGAATGTCGACGCCGGCGATTCGGGCCATCTATACGGGACTCCTGCCTCAGCCTTGCCGCTGCTTGTGTCGCGGGTTCTCACAGATCACCCGGATCCGTCCGTGACGGCGGATGACGCGGCACTTGTCGCAGATCTTCTTGACGCTCGGACGGACTTTCATCGGGTGACCTGCGCTGTAGACGAGCGAGCAAGTATAGGGGTCACAGTGCCGCCTCGATGGCGTGCACGATGCGCCCATGGACCTCGGCGGGCGTGCCGAGGCCGTCCACGGAGACCAGCACTCCCTGATCGGCGAACAGCTTCCGCAGCGGCGCTGTTTCGGCTTCGTACAGTTCCAGCCGCCGGGAAATCACCTCCGGCGTGTCGTCGGCTCGGCCTCGCTCCAGCATCCGCTGGGTCACCACCTCGTCGGGCACGTCCACGTCGATTGCCCGGTCCACCGCGTTCGGCGCCAGCAGTGCGAACAGACCGTCGGCCTGGGCCTCGGTGCGGGGGAAGCCGTCGAGCAGGAAACCGGCTGCGGTGTCGGGCTCGGTGAGCCGCTCAGCCACGATGCCCAGGATCAGCTCGTCGCTGACCAGGTCGCCTGCGTCCATCACTGCTTTGGCCTGCCGGCCCAGCTCGGTGCCCGCAGCGACGGCGGCGCGCAGCATGTCTCCTGTCGAGATGTGGGCGATGCCGTAGCGCTCCACCAGCAACTCGCATTGGGTGCCCTTGCCAGCTCCCTGCTTCCCCAGGATGACCAGCCGTCGTGTGCTCATCAGGCCAGGAACCCTTCGTAGTTGCGCATCAGCAACTGGCTGTCGACCTGTTTCATCGTCTCCAGCGCCACACCCGAGGCAATCAGGATCGACACACCGCCGAATCCGATCGCTGCACCGGCACCGCCGCTGCCCAGAGCATCCAGGTCACTGGTCAGCGACAGCAGCACGCTGGGCAGCAGCGCCACCATGGCAATGAACAGGGCGCCCGGCAGCGTGATGCGGTTCAGCACCCGGGCCAAGTACCGCTCGGTCTGCGGCCCGGGCCGGATGCCGGGGATGAAGCCGCCCTGCTTTCGGATGTTGTCGGCCTGGCGCACGGGGTCGAACGTGATGGCCGTATAGAAGTAGGCGAATCCCACGATCAGCCCGCCGAAGAACAGGATGTAGGCGATGTTGTCGGGCTGGGTCAGGTACTCGTCGACAGCGGTCTGCAGCCAGCCCCAGTTCGCCACATTCGACAGCAGCACCGGCAGGAACAGGATCGAGCTGGCGAAGATCACCGGGATCACGCCCGACTGGTTGACCTTCAGCGGGATGTAGGTGTTCTGCCCGCCGTAGAGCCTGCGGCCCACCTGTCGGCGGGAGAACTGCACCGGGATGCGGCGCTGGCCCTGCTCGATGAAGATGATGGCCACCATCATTCCCGTGGCCACGATGACCGCGGCCGCCAAGTACACCGTGCCTTGCACCGCCAGCAGGCGGGCCCCGTCGAAGGGGATCGTGGACACGACCGAGGCAAAGATGAGCAGCGACATGCCGTTGCCCACGCCGCGCTGGCTGATCAGCTCGCCCATCCACATGAGCAGCGCCGTGCCCGCCGTCAGCGACAGGATCACCAGCGCCACGCGGTTGAACGTGAAGTCGGGGATGACGATGACGCCGGCAGTATTGCCCAAGGCGGTGCCCTGGCCCCGCCCGAAGATGAACGTGATGCCTGTGGCCTGCACGAAGGCGATGCCCAGCGTCAGGTAGCGGGTGTACTGCGTCAGCTTCCGCTGCCCTACCGCACCCTGCTGCTGGAGCTGCTCGAAGCGCGGGATCGCGACGGTGAGGATCTGGATGATGATCGACGCCGTGATGTACGGCATGATCCCCAACGCGAAGATCGCGAAGTTGGTGAGCGCGCCGCCCGAGAACAGGTTCAGCAGCGCCAGCACGCCGCCGGTCGAGCTGGCTTGCTCGCGCAGCGACACGATGGCGTCGAAGTCGATGCCCGGCACCGGCACCTGGGAGCCCAGCCTGTACGCCGCAATGATGAACAGCGTGAACATGATCTTCCGGCGCAGATCTGCGATCCGGAAGATGTTGCGCATGTGGCCGAGCACGACGAGCCCCTAGCGATTGGTGTGCTGGTTGCCCCGGGCGGGTGGCCGGGGACCGCCGAACGTGGGCGGCAGTATCTCGATGCTCCCACCGGCACTCTCGATGGCTGCGCGGGCCGAGCCGGACACGGCGTGGGCTTTCACCGTTACGGATCGGGTGATCTCGCCACGCCCGAGAATCTTGACCATGGCGCCCTTGGACACCAAACCGCGGGCCAACAGCCCGGCAGGCGTAATGTCGTCGAGACCGCAGTCTTCGAGGGTGTCGAGGTTGACCGGCTGGTACTCGACGCGAAACGGGTTCTTGAAGCCCTTGCGCTTGGGAATGCGGACTTGCAGCGGCAGCTGGCCGCCCTCGTACCAAACAGGAACGGTGCCGCGGGCGCGAGTGCCCTTGGTGCCGCGGCCGGCAGTCTTGCCGCCCTTGCCGCTGGTGCCGCGCGCGACCCGCCTTCGCTTGCGCTTCGATCCCGGCGGCGGGGCCAGATCATGCAGTCTCAGCATCGCTGACCTCCTGAGATGTAACAAATTCAGCAGTGATCAGATGACTCACCTTGCGCAGCATGCCGCGGATCTCGGGTCGATCCGGCAGGGTATGGCTGCGGCCGATCTTGCCCAGCCCGAGCGCCCGCAGCGCCCCGCGTGCCTTGGGCTTGGCCCCGATGCCCGATCGCACCTGCGTCACCACGATCTGGTTGCTGCCATGCTGATTCGAACTCGGCGCGCTCATGATGTGGCCCCTGCGGAGGCATTGCTCAGCTTGCGCGTGCGCTCTGTCTCGCGGTATGCCTCGAGCAGACCGGCGGGGATGCACTCCTCGGGCGACAGCCCGCGCAGCTTGGCCACCTCGTCTGGACGCTTGAGGGCCGCCAAGCCCGCGATCGTGGCTCGGGCCACGTTGATGTGATTGGAGGAGCCGAGCGACTTGGCCAGCACATCGCTGATGCCTGCCTCCTCGAGGATTGCCCTGGCGGCGCCACCAGCAATGACGCCGGTACCAGGGGCCGCCGGCTGCAGCAGCACCTTGCCGGCGCCCATGACTCCCAGCACGGGATGGACGATGGTGGAGCCGGCCAGGGGCACCTCGAACAGGCTCTTGCGGGCCTCTTCGGTGCCCTTCTGGATCGCCAACGGCACTTCCTTGGCCTTGCCGTAGCCCAAGCCGACCCGGCCGGCGCCGTCGCCGATCACCACGAGTGCGGAGAACGAGAAGCGGCGGCCGCCCTTGACCACCTTGGCCACACGGTTGATGTCGATGACCCGCGATTCACGCAGACCGTCGTCGCCGCTGTTGCGAGGGTTGTCGAATTGGCGATCGCGCGGGCGACGTCCGCCCCGTTCGCGCTCGTTGCCGCCGCGTTCGTTGCCGCTGCCGCGTTCGTTGCCGCTGCGCGGTTGCGAAGGGCCGGCCTGTGAGGTTGGTGCGTCTGTCACGAGTCCTCCCTCAGAACTCCAGGCCGCCCTCGCGGGCAGCATCTGCAAGGGCCGCCACGCGGCCGTGATAACGGTTCCCACCGCGGTCGAAGGTGACGGTGGTGGTGCCTGCCGCCTGAGCCCGTTCGGCGATGAGCCGGCCGATCTCGCTGGCGGCTGTGATGTTGCCGCCACCCGTCACGCCGGCTTCGCGCGACGACGCAGCAGCCAGCGTGCGGCCAGCATCGTCGTCGATGAGCTGAGCGCTGATATGCCGGTTGGACCGGTACACCGCGAGGCGCGGCCGCGCTGCGGTGCCGGTGATCTTCTTGCGGACGCGACGGCGGCGCCGATCACGCCGAGCCGCCCTCGTGGGAGCACTCACTTCGCCGCCTTTCCGGCCTTGCGCAGCACGCGCTCGTCGAGGTAGCGGATGCCCTTGCCCTTGTAGGGCTCGGGCTTGCGCAGCGCACGGATGTTGGCCGCGACCTGCCCGACGAGTTGCTTGTCGATGCCCTTCACGATGATGGACGTCTGGTTCGGCACCTCGAAGCTGATGCCGTCGGGTGCGCTCACCGGCACGGTGTGACTGAATCCCAGCGACAGTTCGAGCGCCGATGATCCGCGGGCTGCTGCGCGGTATCCCACGCCGACGATCTGCAGTTCCTTGGAGAAGCCCTGCGACACGCCCTGCACCATGTTGGCGACCAGCGCCCGGCTCAGGCCATGCAGCGATCGCTGCGAGCGGCTGTCGTCGGCGCGCTCCACGACGACCTGGCTGCCGTCTTGCTGGTCGTCGAGCCGCACACGGATGCCCGCGGCCATCTCCCGCTGGAGCTCGCCTCCGGGTCCGCGGACGGTCACCACGTCGCCAGTCACGGCGCCGGCGACATCGGGGGCCGGTTCGGCCGTCACCGTCACCCCGTCGGGAATCGAGATGGGCGTCTTGCCCACGCGTGACATCGCCGCCTCCTACCAGACGTAACAGAGGATCTCGCCGCCCATGCGGTTGCGGCGAGCTTCACGGTCGGTCATCAGGCCTCGGCTCGTCGACAGCACGGCGATGCCGAGGCCTCCGAGCACGCGGGGGACCTTGTCGGACTTGGTGTACACGCGCAGCCCGGGCTTGGAGATGCGCTGCAGCCCCGAGATAGTGCGATCCCGGTCACCGGTGTACTTCAGGTTGATGGTGAGCGTCCGGGCGGGGCCGTCGGTGCCGTCGCTCACTTGGTAGTCGCTCACGTAGCCCTCTCGCTTGAGGATCGCCGCAAGGCGCTCCTTCTGCTTGGAGGACGGCATGGCCACCTCGTCCTTGAACACCGTGTTGGCGTTGCGGATGCGGGTGAGCATGTCCGCAATGGGGTCGGTCATCGACATGTGCGCACCTCCCTCACCAGCTGGCCTTGGTCACGCCGGGGACCTCGCCGGCATGGACCATCTCTCGCAGGCACACTCGACACAGCCCGAACTTGCGGTATACCGACCGCGGTCGACCGCACACGCGGCAGCGCGTGTAGGCGCGCACCTTGAACTTGGGGGTGCGCTGCTGCTTGTTGACGAGTGCCTTCTTGGCCATCGGTACTGCCTTTGTTGAATGGGAGCCTGGTGAATGAGCCGGGCGCTAGGTCGTTGTGTCTTGGCGGAATGGAAAGCCGAGCGCAACCAGCAGGGCACGCCCGCCCTCATCGTCTGCGGCTGAAGTCACGAGCGTGATGTCCATGCCGCGGATCTGGTTGACGCTGTCGTAGTCGATCTCGGGAAACACCAGCTGTTCGGTGAGGCCGAACGTGTAGTTGCCGTGGCCGTCGAAGCTGCGCGGCGACAGACCCCGGAAGTCGCGGATACGAGGGATGGCCAACGACACGAGACGGTCGTAGAACTCCCACATCCGGTCACGGCGCATCGTGACGCGGGCGCCGATCGCGTTGCCCTCGCGCAGCTTGAACCCTGCGATGGACTGCTTCGCCCGGGTGATCGCCGGCCGCTGACCGCAGATGCGACTGAGGTCGTCGATGGCACCCTCGAGCAGGCCCCGGTTCGTCAGCGCAGCGCCGACGCCCATGTTCACGCTGATCTTCGTCAGCGTGGGCACCTGCATGACGTTCGCGAGTTTGAGCTCGTCCCGCAGTTGCGCGCGGACGGTGTCGCGGTAGAGCACCTTCATACGAGGTTCGGGCATACGGGGTTCAGGCCGCTTGTTGCCACCGGTGTCGGACGGAGCGAGGGAGGGGGCGTCGGTCTGGGCCTCGGTCACGCTCATGGCAGCTCCTCCCCGGAGACCCGGTGGTAACGCACCTTGCGGCCGCCCTCGAAGCGGAAACCGACCCGACCGGGCTGGCCCGTTCGCGGACACACCACCGCCACGTTCGAGACGTCGATCGGCAGCAGGTAGTCGATGATCTGGCCCTCCTGGTTCTGCTGGGAGGGTCGCTGGTGCTTGTGCCCCACGTTCACGCCTTCCACCGTGAGGCGGCGCCGCGCCAGATCCACCGACACGACCTCGCCTTCCCTGCCCGTGTCCGGGCCGGAGATCACGCGCACGGTGTCGCCCTTGCGGACTCGCAGCCGCGGCGGCTGGTTCTTCTGGCGTGCCATCACGTCACCCCCATCACAGGACTTCAGGAGCGAGCGAGACGATGCGCATGAAGCGCTTGTCGCGCAGCTCGCGGCCGACGGGACCGAAGATGCGGGTGCCACGGGGCTGGCGGTTGTCGTCGACGAGCACGGCGGCGTTCTCGTCGAACCGGATGTAGCTGCCGTCTGGACGCCTGCGCTGCTTGCGAGTGCGCACCACGACGCAGCGCACCACGTCGCCCTTGCGCACCGCTGCGCCCGGGATGGCGTCCTTCACCGTGGCGACGAAAACGTCGCCGATCGAGGCGTAGCGCCGACCCGTGCCGCCGAGCACACGAATGCACAGCACCTCGCGGGCACCGGAGTTGTCGGCGACTTTCAGTCGGGACTCTTGCTGGATCATGACCTCACCGCGCCCGTTCGATGATCTCCACCAGGCGCCAGCGCTTGGTCTTCGAGATCGGTCGGGTTTCCATGACGCGCACCCGGTCGCCCGGACGCGTGTCTCCAGCGGGGTCGTGGACGTACAGCTTCTTGGTGCGCTGCACGGTCTTGAAGTAGCGGGGGTGGCGCACACGCTCGGTCACCGAGACGACCGCCGTGCGGTCCATCTTGGTGGAGGTGACGATGCCTTCGCGCACCTTGCGCCGGTTGCGCTCGACAGTCTCAGCAGTCTCGGTGCTCATGACGGATCTCCTGTGGAAGCTGCGCTGCTCGCGGCCGAGCCCTGCGAGGCGCCGGCCAGACCAGCGGCCGAGCCCTGCACTGGGTCATTCGACGGGCCAACCAGACCAGCGGCCGAGCCCTGCACTGGGTCATTCGACGGGCCAGCCAGACCAGCGGCCGAGCCCTGCACTGGGCCGCCCGATGGGTCCAGCAGCACATCGGCAGCTGCGATCTCACGCTCGCGCAGCACGGTGTGAATGCGGGCGATGTCGCGCTTGGTGGCGGCCACCTGCGCCGAGTTGTCGAGCTGTCCGGTTGCGAACGCGAAGCGCAGGTTGAACAGCTCCTTCTTCGCACTGTCCAACTCATCAAACAGCTGATCGTCCGAGAGGGTCCGGAGCGTCGCGGCCTTCGCCATCAGATGGCCTCCTCTCGGGAGATCACCCGGGCCCGGATGGGCAGCTTCTGGATGGCACGCTCCATGGCGCCGCGAGCCAGCTCGGCGTTCACGCCGCCCAGCTCGAACATCACACGGCCGGGCTTGACCACGGCCACCCACTTCTCCGGATTGCCCTTGCCCGAGCCCATGCGGGTCTCGGCAGGCTTCGCGGTCACGGGCTTGTCGGGGAAGATGTTGATCCAGACCTTGCCGCCGCGCTTGACGTGACGGGTCATGGCGATGCGGGCCGCTTCAATCTGGCGGGCCGTGATCCAGCCCGGCTCCAGCGCCTGGATGCCGTAGTCGCCGAAGTGCACGGCCGTGCCGCCCTTGGTGCGGCCCTTCATGCGACCGCGATGCGCTTTGCGGTGCTTCACCTTGCGAGGCATCAGCATCAGTCGTCTCCCGGCCTGAAGTTGGGCGTCTGGGACTGGTCGCGTGTAGCCCGCTCGATCTGCTCTTCCTCCTCGAGCAGGCGCTCGAACTCGGGATCGGCCTCGCGCAGCAGCGGGACGGGCTCCTCGGGGATGTCCTCGAGCTCACCTTTGCGACCGGCCGACGAGACCACGCCCCCCGGGAGTGCGCCGTCGCCCGACGTCTGGCCCGTGGCCATGGCCGCCTCACGGTGAATGCGCTCGTCGGACGACACCTTGTACGGGAGGATGTCGCCCTTGTAGAGCCACACCTTCACGCCGATGCGGCCCGCCGTGGTGCGCGCTTCGCGGAAGCCGTAGTCGATGTCGGCACGCAGCGTGTGCAGCGGCACACGGCCCTCGCGGTACCACTCGGTGCGGGCCATCTCCGAACCGCCGAGCCGACCTGAGCACTGCACCCGGATGCCGAGTGCGCCGGCCTTCTGGGCATTCTGCACGGCTCGCTTCATGGCCCGCCGGAAGGCGACGCGGCCGGCGAGCTGATCCGCAACGCCCTGAGCGATGAGCGCTGCTTCGAGCTCGGGCTGCTTGATCTCCTGGATGTTCAGCTGAACCTTGGGGTTGCCCGAGATCTTGCCGAGCCTCGTGCGGAGCCGATCGGCCTCGCTCCCCCGGCGGCCGATGACGATGCCCGGCCGGGCCGTATGCACGTCGACTCGCAGGCGATCCCGGGTTCGCTCAACCTCGATGCGGCTGATCGCGGCATGCGGCAGCTCCGTCCGCAGGAAGTCGCGAATCTTCCAATCCTCGATGAGATAGTCTTGGTACTCCTTGTCGGCGTACCAACGGGACTTCCAGTCGGTGGTGATTCCCAAGCGGAAACCGTACGGGTTGACCTTCTGACCCATGATCAGTTCCGTTCCTGGGTGTCGGCAGCTTCGGGGTCGGCAGCATCGTCGCCGCTGGCTTCGTCGTTCTCATCGGCCGCTTCGGCCTCGTCGGCTGCGGCGGCCGTGATGTCCCCAGACTCGTCGTCTGGTTCGACTGCGTCGCCTTGTTCCTCGGCATCGCCGGTCGGGGCCTCATCGGCTGCGGCGTCGATGTCGTCTTCGGCGTCGATGTCTTCAGGCGCAACCTCGTCAGCCTCGTCGGTGTCCGTGGCGGCCCGGCTGGCGGCCACGCGGGCCGCACGCGCGGCTGCGGCGGTCTGAGAACCCGAGGCGGCCAAGCGGGCCTCGCGCATCTCGAGCTCCTCGGGACTGAGCTGAGCCACGATCACGGTGATGTGACTGGTCTGCTTGAAGATGCGGGTGGCGCGGCCCCGGGCTCTCGGGCGCCAGCGCTTCAGCACCGGACCCTCGTCGGCCCAGCATTCGGCCACGTACAGCTCATCGGCATCGAGGTGCTCGTTGTTGGTGGCATTGGCCACCGCGCTCTCGAGCACCTTGGACACCACCTCGGCGGCGCCGCGCTCGCAGAAGCGCAGCCGATCGCGGGCAAGCGCCAAGTCTTCGTCGCGGATGAGATTGAGCACCACCCGCGCCTTCGACGCGGACAGGCGTGCGTACTTGTGCGTCGCCTTCGCGCCCGCGATGACATCGAGGTCAATCAACCCGCTCATCGCCTGCTGCCTTGCTCTCGTCCGGCGCGAGGCTCGAACGTCTGCGTCGGCGTGAACCAGCTCATCGCCTGCCCCCGCGTTCCTGGCCGGCGTGGAACTTGAACGTCCTCGTCGGGGCGAACTCGCCGAGCTTGTGTCCCACCATCGACTCGGTCACGTACACCGGCAGGTGCTTGCGCCCGTCGTGAACCGCGATGGTGTGACCGATCATCTCGGGGATGATCGTGGAGCGCCGGCTCCACGTCTTGATGACCTTGCGCTCGCCGCTCTCGTTGAGTTCATCCACCTTCGAGAGCAGGTGGTCGTCGACGAACGGGCCCTTCTTGAGACTGCGCGGCATCGCTCTACCTCCGGGACCCACGCGTCCGGCGGCGGCGGACGATGAGGTCGTTGGACTTGCGGTTCTTGGAGCGGGTGCGGCCTTCGGGCTTGCCCCACGGCGATACCGGGTGACGCCCGCCCGACGACTTGCCCTCACCGCCCCCAAGCGGATGGTCGACCGGATTCATTGCCACGCCGCGGGTCTGGGGCCGGACGCCCTTGTAGCGATTCCGGCCGGCCTTGCCGATCTTGATGAGGTCGGCCTCGGCGTTGCCCACCGAGCCGATGGTGGCGCGGCAGTCGATCGGCACCCGGCGCATCTCGGTGGACGGCAGCCGCAAAGTGGCGTATGCGCCCTCCTTGGCCACGAGCTGCACGCTGGCGCCGGCCGAGCGGGCCATCCGGCCGCCGCCGCCTGGCTTGAGCTCCACGTTGTGCACGGTGGTACCGACCGGCACGTAGCGCAGCGGCATGGCGTTGCCGACACGCACCTCCGCCCCCGCGCCGTTGGCAAGCTTGTCGCCCACCTCCAGCCCCGCCGGCGCCAGGATGTAGCGCTTCTCGCCGTCGTGATAGTGCAGCAGCGCGATGCGAGCGTTGCGGTTGGGGTCGTACTCGATGGTGGCGACCGTGGCCGGCACACCGTCCTTGTTGCGCCGGAAGTCGATCACCCGGTAGCGCTGCTTGTGACCGCCGCCACGGTGGCGAGACGTTCTGCGGCCGTAGTTGTTGCGACCGCCGGTGGAGTGCTGCTTGGCGATGAGCGAGCGCTCGGGCTTGGTCGCGGTGATGTCAGCAAAGTCCGAGACTGTCTGAAACCTTCGGCCGGGACTGGTCGGCTTGCGTACTCGAATGCCCATGACGCCCCGCCTAGGAATTGAAGATCTGGATCGAGTCGCCCTCGACGAGGGTGACAATGGCCCGCTTGGTGTCCGGCCGCTTGCCGACGGTGTTGTTGCGCCGGTTGCGCCGCTTCTTGCCCTTGCGGTTCAGCGTGTTGACCTTGGCGACCTTGACGTCGAAGATCTCCTCGACCGCTTGACGGATCTCGGGCTTGCTTGCAGACGGGTGGACGCGGAACACATAGATGCCCTCTTCGAGGAAGTCATACGACTTCTCCGAGATGACCGGAGCTATCAGCACGTCGCGGGGGTCTTTCACTGGTGATCCCCCTCGTTCGCTGCTCCGTTCGTGGCTGGCCCAGTGCTGGTGGACGCAGTGCTGGTGGGCAGGGTGTCGCGAGTGAAGACCAGCCAGTCCGAGCGCAGGATGTCGTAGGCGTTCAGCTCGGCTGTGCTGACCGAGTGCACCGACGGAAGGTTGCGGAAACTGCGATCGGCCGTCTGGTGTGCCGTGCTGTCGCCCAGAACCAGCAGAACCTGTCCGGAGAGGGACAGGTTCTCGAGCACTGCGATGGCGTCCTTCGTGCGCGGCTGGGCAAAGTTCCACTGATCGATGACCATGACGCGTTCGCTGCGAGCCCGGTCGCTGAGAGCGGAGCGCAGCGCCAGCCGCACGGTCTTGCGGTTCACCTTCTGGCGGTAGTCGCGCGGCTTGGGACCGTGCGCCACGCCGCCGCCGACCCACTGCGGCGAGCGGATCGAACCTTGGCGAGCCCGACCGGTGCCCTTCTGCCGCCACGGCTTCGCGCCGCCGCCGCGTACTTCGGCACGGGTGAGGGTGCTGTGTGAGCCGCTCCGGCGGGCGGCGCGCTGGGCCGTGACGGCCTGGTGCAGCGCCGCCATGTTCGGCTCGATGCCGAAGATGGTCTCGTCGAGCTCGACGGTGCCGGCTGTGCCGCCGTCGGGGGTGCGGACGTCAAGCGTGAGCGGCATCAGTATCGACCTCAAACCTCAGCCCGCGCTGTGCTGTTCGGCGCGCCGTCCGGCGCTGCGCTGTTCGACGCGCCTTGCGGCGCTTTGACTGCGTTGCGCACGACAACCGTGCCGCCCTTGGGTCCGGGGACCGACCCCCGTACCAGCAGCAGGCCGCGCTCGGCGTCGGCCTCGACGACGGCGAGGTTGAGCGTGGTGACCTTCTCGCCGCCCATGCGCCCGGCCATGCGAGTGCCTTTGAACACCCGTGAGGGCGTAGCGCAGGCGCCGATGGCGCCGGGGGCCCGGTGGACCCGGTGCGCACCGTGGCTGGCGCGCTGGCCCGAGAAGTTGTGTCGCTTCATGGCGCCGGCGAAACCCTTGCCCTTGGAGGTAGCCGTCACATCGACGAGCTCTCCAGGACTGAAAAGGTCGGCACCTAATTCGGTGCCGACCGGTACTTCGCTCACATCGTCGAGCCGCAGCTCTACGAGCTGTACGCCGGGGTCGATCCCGGCGCGCTCGTAGTGGCCGTTGATGGGCTTGTTGACCTTGCGGGCCTCGCGGTGGCCGTAGGTGACCTGCACCGCGGTGTAGCCGTCTTGCTCGTTGGTGCGCACCTGAGTGACGCGGCAGTCATCGACGCGCAGCACAGTGACCGGGACGACGCGATTGTCGTCGTCCCAGAGCTGTGTCATGCCGACCTTGGTGGCGACGAGCGCCCTGTTGGCCATGTGCGCGTCTCTCTCGTGCTTTCGCCTTGCATCTCACTGCCCGCACAGCGGGCAGTTGTCCCTTCGGCCGCCCGCTCAGCGGGCCGCTGTCTCTCTGGCCGCCCGCCTAGCGGGCCGCCATGCGAACGCTCCGCACGGCTGCGCCGGCGGAGCGGTTCTCAGGTTGTGCCGACCGGTTCCGAACACCCGACCCGTTGCGGGGAGGCATCCGGCCTTGCCGGACGTCAGTTCGACGCAGGAAGTCCGCGCCGCGAATGAAGCAGGCTACCGATCCCCCACGACCGCCCCAACCCCAGCAGCCGAGCGCGAGCGTTCAGTCGCCGAGGCGGTTGATGTGGTGCCGACGGTGCGGCCGCCCAGCCGATCGACGAAGGCTCCGTCGGCGGATTCGAGGCCGTCGTAGGTGACATGGCGGGGCACCAGCGATCCCGCGTCGATCCACTCGCGCATCTGGGTGCGGGCCTCGTCGTCGCGGTCGGCTGCCGCATCAGCTCGCTGCCCCGACAGGATGAGACCAACCGGCCCGGCAGGCATTCGTGTGTCTCATGCGACGACGAATGCGGCGCTACTCCCAAGGGTTGATGAGGTGAACGCCGAGCCCTTCGAATTCGCGGGTGTTTCGTGTGGCCAGCGCGAGGCGCCGCAATCCGGCAGTCGCTGCGATGAGCGCGTCGGCCAGATGCAGGGTGCGGCCGCTGCGTCGTGCGCGCGCCCGCAGTTCGGCGGCGTGCTCGGCTTCTGCCAGACCCACGGGAACGACCCTCCGAGAGGTGGCGACCAATGCCTTGACGAGATCCGAGGCCTGATCTCTGCGACGGCCAGCAGGTCGCAGCTGGATTCCGAGCTGCAGTTCGTGGACCACTACGGTCGAGAGCCAGAGATCCGGCTCGCCCGCCAAGTACGCCAAGACGTTCAGGTCAGGCGCGGCTCGCGTCGTTTCGGAAATGACGTTGGTGTCGAGCAGCGCTCCGGTCATTGCACATGGTTGTCATCGACGGCGCAGTCGATGAAGGGGACCGGCCGGTCGCTGTTGCGGTCCGGCAACTCGATGTCGAGGCCTCGCGGCATGTTGTCGACGAGCCACCGCCCGAGATGCTCGTCCGGCTCAGCCCGCTGTTGCCACACATGCTCGGGCACGACAACGAATGTCCTCCTTGTGCCGATTCGCTGGGGGCCTTCTTCTTCCGCGCGGCGAAGAACGTGCGACAGGCGAGCCTTTGCCTCGGCCACCGTCCACACATGGGTTGAACTCATCGCTTCCGTTGACACCAGAGCCCCCGCCGAACCGGCAACCCGATCTGCATATGGTCCATATCGGACTATATCCGGCGGTCGCTCCAGGCCTGCCAACATCGGACAGTCTTCGCAGCACCGCGCTGCCAGCCGCGTGGCCGCCCGTCCAGGTCTTGCCGCAAGCCCGAGGCCCCTCGACGAGCACGACAGGCGCTGCTTGCAGTGCTCGTCGAAGCTGACCGTCGGCGACCCGCGGTCGGTAGTTCGCACGAATCGCCGTCAGCAATGGATTCCGCATTGGCTTGGCGCGGATTCCGAATCGGACGGGGTCTCGTGCCGAATCAGGCCGAGCAACTCGAAGCGCTCGTCGCTCGCCACGCAAACGATGTCAATCGCCTGGTGAAGGCGCCGAAGCTCCAATTTCTGGTTCCGGCCTTCTCGCCGCCCTGCAAAGCGCAGGCACGGCGAGCGTCGCCAAGACCGTCAGCGCCCCGGTCCCCAGCTCATGCGGGGGGATTGGTTCCGGGAACGTCGCCCCAGCACTCGATAGTGCCGTCAGCCTTGAGCCCGCAGCTGTGGCGGGCACCGGCCGCGAGGCTTACGAACTTGCCCGCAAGCGCATCAGTCTGACCGAAGTCAGTCCGGCTGGAATCGGTGTCCGGCTGCTTTGCGCCCCAGCAAGCGACGCCGCCGTCGCCCTTGAGCCCGCAACCGTGAAAGTCGCCCAGCGATACACCAGTCTCAACGGCGTCCGGAATCTCTGTTTGGCCATAGCCTGCCCAGCCCGCCCAATATGTGAAGTTGCTGCCGGCGTAGCTCCCTTCGAAAATGAGAGCTTGCGAGCCGGTCGAAAGTGCTATTCCGACCCACTTGACCTCCGGGCGGTATTGCTCCATCAATCCTTGGGCTATCCCACTGCCGTATTCGTTTCCCCAACAAACAGGTTTACCGCTGACACGCACAGCGCATGAGTCGAACAAGCCGACGGAGACCAGCGAAAACGCTCCTGAGGGGGTATCCACAAAATCGTCGTCGCCCCAGCAGGTGAGCGTGCCATCGGTTCGCAGCGCGCACGAGTAGTCCCGGCCGGCTGTCACTGCCGTGTACTCGCTGCCGCCGGTCAGCGAACGAGCCTGGTCACTTACCTCTTGGGCGGTTCGCCAACGGTCTCGTCCGGCAAGCCGAACCATGTCGTCGCGGCTTGACAGCTTTGAAGCAGGAACGGCGGCTTAGCCGCCAACGATGTAGCCGCCGTCTTCTGCTGCCTCCAGTCACTCTGACTGGCTTTCCGGCATGTCCGCGTCACGCGCGCCGGCCAGCACAACGCAATCGGTGCCGACGATGCCCGCCAGCGTCACCGCCGAATAGACATCCGACTGCGCCTTGGCATCCGAACCCACCACGATCGGCACATCGCCGTCACAGTCCGACGTCACCCATAGCTCGGCACCCGAGACGAATGCAGCGTCCTCATTGGCGGATTGGTCCTGGGCTGCAGCAGGCGTTGCCAGCAACGACCCGAACAGGGCAACGAGCATCGGCACGGCCATCCACCGCCGAGTCGATGGACGGTGCCTGCTGAGGCGAGAGGAGCGATCCCCCCCCAGTTACGGAGTTCGAAATGGGCATTGTGGGAACGCTCCTCGTGGCTCGATGCTCTCGCCTGGTCTGGGCGCAGAGCCAGCGAGGTCCATCACAACCTGTCCACCTCGCGCTCACTCAGCCCGGCTGCATCGATCGGCGGCGGTAGCCTCGACTCCATGGCCGCGCCTGATCTTGTGGTGGCTCGGCGTGCCGCCGATGCGATGCTCGATGCGGGTGTCGGCCGGGTGCTGCTGTTCGGCTCGTTGGCTCGCGGCGAGGCCTCCGATGCCAGCGATATCGACTTAGTGGCCATCTACGACGATCTCGACTACGGCGAACGGGGTTCACGTCGCTGCGCCCTGGAGCGGCGAGCAGAGGCCGCCGCCGAGCGCCGCGTCGATGTGTACGTCACCGACGCACCCGAATGGGCCATCCGCACCACCAAGGTGCCGTGCTCGCTGGAAGCCCGCATCTCGACCTACGC
Organism: Acidimicrobiia bacterium; assembly: GCA_022827265.1. GTDB lineage: Bacteria > Actinomycetota > Acidimicrobiia > Acidimicrobiales > Poriferisodalaceae > Poriferisodalis. The sequence goes on from JAJDTF010000027.1 coordinate 48,024, forward strand.
AATCGAGTTGGCCGACGCCGGCGTGCATGACAGCATCGACTGGGACAAGGAGATCGGATTGCCCGCAGACCCCGCCGCCGAATTGGCGAGCCGCCTCACGGACATGTCCGATGCCGTGGCGCGTCTGGAAGCAGGATTGCAGCCTTCGCGTGCCGAAGCCGACGCCATCTCCGACGGCGACGTCGACGAACTCGCCGCACTCGAGGATGTGCGCTTCGCCGCGGCGATGGGCGAGATCGCGATGATCGTGGAATCTGCTGCCAAGGCCACCCACATCGCCCGCGTGGGGACCGCCCCGGCGCATTCGCACAGCATCACGGCCCTGATCGCGCCGCAGCCTGAACAAGTGGGCGAGACGTTCGTAACGCTCGCCCAGGGCGTGCTCGATCTGGGGAATCTGCACGAGTGGCGTCAAGGCTCCACCTATAGCGCCGACCGGCCTGAGGCCCGCTTCAACGAAGAACAGCTTCGAAACCGCGCCGCGGCGGCGCTCGCCATTGCCGAGTTCGCAGTGGATCAGTGCCGTGACAGCGGCGTCGCCGAGACGACGCTTGCACGCTGGGACCGCCGCTGCGGCCGTTGCCATAGCGTGCTCAACGGCCCCGTCCGCCTCGCTCCCTGACCCGACTTCGGCCTCGATCGAAAGCCCATACGTCGAGCGCCGCGGCCAGTACCTGCGAAGAGCAGCGGTAGGTGGCGTGAACGCAGCGGATCGGATTGGTGCGCCTTCGTTGACTCAGGCAGCGAGCATGCGCGACCAACTCAGCTGAGCGGAGAGGGCCGCATGAACTCTGTCGCCGACCTGATCAATACCGCTGCGGTTCGGCGACTCGCGGGCGCCCGGAGCTACGAGCGAGGCGTGGGCTACTTCTACGGCGGCCGTGTCGAACAGCCCATCGAGCGGGACGGCCCGAGCGACACTGAGTTGCGTGCGCAGGAAGCGCCAGCCCTGCGCGCCCCATCACGCCGCGGCCGAGCCAGCGTCGGCACCAGTGCACCGAAGCTAAGCAACTGGATCCGGCGCATCGACCGGGCATTCTTCGGCCACGGCGAATTCGTCAGCTACTACGAAGCCGAGGCTTGGGCTGACGGCATCTACGTCATGGTCGAGCACCTGGAGAACCTGTGCGACGCCGGTCACCCAGACGCTGTCGTCGAGCTGGCCGAGCACGCGTTCGGCTGCGCTGACGAAGCGATCAACTACGTCGACGACTCTGACGGGCACCTGACCGGGATCATCGAGCGACTCTCAGAGTTGCATCTGCGGGCCTGTACCGAAGGGTCGGCCGAAGGGGATGAGCTCGCGGCGCGGCTCGTCAAGCTGGAACTGCGCTCAGAACTCGACGGCTTCCATCGAGCGGCAGCCCGCTACGCCGATGTACTGGGGGAATCGGGGCTCGCTGAGCACCGGAGGCTGCTCGAACCCAGGTGGCACGCCATCAAGCCCACCGACGACCCCTACGGCGCCGCATTCCGCATCCGGCAAGCGATGGTCGGATGGGCGCTCGCGACCGGCGACCCCGAGGCCATCATCGAAGCGCAGGCCACAGAGATCATCGACCGCAAGCGACCCGACCACTATCGCGACGCCGTCGATCTCATGGAACGGATCCGTCGACTCGCCGACACCGCAGGCGAACCCGAGCGATTCACGTCGTTCCTTCGACAAGTCCGTACTGACCACAGACTCAAGCGCCGCCTCATGGCCGAACTCGACCAACGAAGCTGGGATTGAGCAGCGCCGAGCTGATGGCTGCGGCACCAACCCGCCACGACGGCAGCCCGTTTCGAGACGGCAGAACAGCTTCGTCTGACGGCTCGATGCCTGCCGACCCAAACGCCGCCATCAGTCGCCGAGGCGGACGATGGTGGTGCCGACTGTGCGGCCGCCGAGCAGATCGACGAAGGCACCACCCGCAGCATCGAGCCCGTCGTAGGTGACGTGACGGGGCACCAGTGAGCCGGCGTCGATCCACTCACGCATCTGTGTGCGGGCCTCGTCGTAGCGGTCGGCGTAGGAGAACACGATGAATCCCTGCATGCGCACTTGGTTGTTCACCAGCAGCCCCGGGATGCCTCGCGGGCTGGGATCGGGGTTGGCAGTGTCATAAGCCGAGACCGCGCCGCAGCACACGATGCGGCCGAACGTGGCCATGCGGAACAGCGCCGAGCCGAGGATCTCGCCGCCCGTGTTGTCGAAGTACACGTTGATGCGGTCGGGCGTGGCAGCGCGGAATTCGGCCCGAAAATCTGGCGAGTGCCGGTTGATCGCCACGTCAAAGCCGATCTCGTCGACCAGCAGCGAGCACTTCTCATCCGAACCGGCCACGCCCACCACCCGGCAACCCTGCGCCTTGGCGATCTGTCCCGCGATGTGGCCTACCGAGCCCGCCGCTGCGGACACGACCACGGTCTCGCCAGCCTCGGGCCGGCCGACGTCGAGCAAACCGAAGTAAGCGGTGAGCCCGTTCGTGCCGAGCACGCCGAGGTGCAGCGCCGGATCGAGCGCGCTGTCCGCTACGCGCAGCTCGTCGGCCGCCAGCACCGCACGGCGGCGCCAGCCGGTCCAGCCAACGACGGTATCGCCAACGCTGATCCCCTCAGCGTTCGAGGCCTCCACCACGCCGGCGCCGGTGCCGCGCATGACCACACCCGTCTCCGGGGAGCCTGCGTAGCTGGCACTGCCCTGCAGCCCGGCACGCTGGCCCGCGCCGATCGTGAGCGCCTGCACACGCACCAGCACCTCGCCCGGTCCGGGATCGGGTACCTCTTCGGACTGCAGCGCGAAGTGCTCAGCGCTGAGCGGACCGTCGGGCACGCTCGCCAGCACGACGCAGTCCGACACCCGCGCTGTGTTCGATTCTCCAGCCATGACACGCTCCTCGTTCGCCCGCGGACCACGCCGCGGCTCCACATGATTGCCGCTCGCCAACGACGGTTCTCGGCTCGATTACGACAGGGGGTCACGGTGCGGGAGGTGGCCGGCAACGATTGATGCGACGAGCACGGCTCAACGCAACTAACGTCCGCTGCCGTGTGCGCTGTCGCCCGCAGGCGGCGCGAGCGACGCAACCGCCGGGAGACGGTGCGTCGACACACAACGCAACACCCAACGGATCGGGAGCTATCCGCATGAAATATGCCGCGCCGACCACCATTGACGAGGCCAGAGCCCTGCTGGCTGCCGACGGCGACGCCATCGTGTTCGCCGGCGCCACCGACGTGGTGCCGCAGATGCGCGGCGGCCGACCCGAGCCGTCGATGGTGGTCGATCTCAAGAAGATCGACCGGCTGATGTCGGTGAGTCTCGATGGCGACACCTGGAGCGTCGGCGCAGCGGTGCCGACCTCGGTGCTGACCGCAGACGCCGTTTTCACCGCCGATTTCCCGGGCCTGTCGGAAGCTGCGGGCCTGATCGGGTCGGACCAGATCCAGAACCGCTGCAGCCTCGGCGGCAACCTGTGCAATGCCTCCCCTGCCGCCGACTCGGTGCCGGCGCTGGTGGTGAACGATGCCATCGCCGTGATTGCGGGTGGCGGCGGCGAGCGACGGGTGCCGGTGGCCGAGGTGGTGACCGGGCCAGGCCAGACGTCGCTGGCCCATGACGAGATCGTCGTGTGCTTCGAGCTCGCCCGGCCGGCTGCCGGCACCTCGGATGCCTACCTGCGGCTCATCCCCCGTACCGAGATGGACATTGCTGTGGTGGGTGCCGGAGTGCGGCTCACGCTGGACGGTGACGGCGCCGTCAGCGCGGCGACGGTCGCGCTCGGTGCAGTGGCCCCCACCGTGGTGCGGGTGCCCGCCGCCGAAGCGGCGCTCGCCGGCAGCAGCCTCGACGACGCTGCGCTGGCAGCCGCCGCCGCGGCCGCGAGCGACGCCTGCAACCCCATCGACGACAAGCGGGGCACGATCGACTACCGGCGCCAGGTCGCCGGCGTGCTCACCCGTCGAGCCGCCGGCATCGCCGCCGACCGGATCCGCACCCGCAACGGACAGCAAGGAGACTCCTGATGAGCCGCACCCATGTGACCTGCGAAGTCAACGGCGACGCCGTTGACTTTCTGACCGAAGACGGCGAATCGCTGCTCAATGCCCTGCGCGACGAGCTGGGCTTGATCGGGGCCAAGGAAGGCTGCGGCACCGGTGACTGCGGTGCCTGCTCGGTCATCATGGACGGGCGGCTGCAGTGCGCCTGCCTGATCTTCGCTCCCGAGGCCGACGGCGCCTCCATCACCACCTGTGAAGGTCTCGCCAGCGCAGATGAACTGCACCCTCTGCAGCAGTGCTTCCTCGAAGGAGCTGCGCTGCAATGCGGCATCTGCACGCCCGGGTTCCTCATCGCCGCGAAGGCACTGCTCGACGAGAACCCCGATCCCACCGAGACCGAAGTGCGCTACGCGCTCGCCGGCAACCTGTGCCGCTGCACCGGCTACGACAAGATCGTGCGCTCGGTGCTCGAGGCCGCCGTCCAGATCCGTACCCCAGCCTGATCGACATCGGCTGGCTGAGACTCGCCCGACACCGCAGAAGGACACCTGAACATGAGCACCACTGAAGCGCCCGCAGACACCGGCACCAACGGCAACGGGGCAAGCGGATACCGCTGGGTCGGCACCCGCCCCGTCCGCCACGACGGACTCGACAAGGTCGCCGGCAAGGCCCGCTATGCGGCCGATCTGAACCTGCCGGGGATGCTGTACGGGCACATCCTGCGCTCGCCGCATCCCCACGCACGGATCGTTTCGATCGACACATCAGCCGCCGAGGCGATGCCCGGCGTGAAAGCGGTGGTCACCGGGGCCGACTTCCCCGAAGCACCGCCCAAGGGCGCCACGCGCAACCTGATGTGCACGGTCATCGCCCGCGACACGGTGCTGTACAGCGGCCACGCCGTGGCTGCGGTGGCAGCGTCCACCCGTCGTGAGGCCAAGGCAGCGGCAGAGGCCATCGAGGTCACCTACGAGCTGCTCCCCCACGTGCTGAACATCTCCGATGCGATGGCCGACGACGCACCGGTGCTGCACGACAACCTGTTCACGCGCGGTGTCGAGCCGCGGCCCACCGAGCCGTCGAACATCGCGGCCCGCACGGTGTACGAGCGCGGCGACGTCGAGCAGGGCTTCGCCGAGGCCGACATCGTGATCGAGCGCGAGTTCTCGACCCAGGCGGTGCACCAGGGCTACATCGAGCCGCACGCCTGCGTGGTCGACTGCGACCAGGAAGGCAAGGCCGTCATCTGGGCCTCATCCCAGGGCCACTTCATGGTGCGGTCATCGACGGCCACCGTGCTGGGCTGGGACACCTCGCGCATCAAGGTGATCCCCGCCGAGATCGGCGGCGGCTTCGGCGGCAAGACGACGATCTACATCGAGCCCGTGGCGGCGCTGCTGTCGACCAAGGCCGGTCGTCCGGTCAAGATCGTGATGAGCCGCGAGGACGTGTTCCGGGCGACCGGTCCCGCCCCGGGCGCGATCATCAAGATGAAGGTCGGCGCCCGCAACGACGGCACGATCACCACGGCCAAGGCGTGGCTGGCCTACGAGAACGGGGCCTTCCAAGGCATTGCCGCGATGCTCGGCTGCATGTGCGTCGTGTCGGCCTACACCCTCGATCACCTCTATGTCGAGGGCTTCGATGTGGTGCTCAACCGGCCGGTCAACGTGGCCTACCGGGCACCGTCGGCTCCCGCAGCGGCGTTCGCGATGGATTCGGTGGTCGACGAGATCGCCGAGCGTGTCGGCATGGATCCGATCGACCTCCGCCTCCACAACTGCCCCTCCCAAGGCGACCCCACGCCGTATGGGCCCAAGTGGCCGATGATCGGTCTGCGCGAGTGCCTCGAAGCGATCCGCGACAGCGACCACTACCAGTCGGATCTGCCCGCCGGTCAAGGGCGTGGCGTGGCGACCGGCTTCTGGTTCAACATCGGCGAGGCGTCGAGCGCGACCGTCAATCTGAACGAGAACGGCACCGCCACGGTGATCACCGGCAGCCCCGACATCGGCGGCAGCCGGGCGTCGATGGCGCTGATGGCCGCCGAGGAGCTGGGCATCGATCCGCACTCGATCCAGCCGGTCGTGGGCGACACCGAAGTCGTCGGCTTCACCGACGTGACCGAGGGCAGCCGCGCCACGTTCGCGACGGGCATGGCCGTCGTGGAGGCCTGCCGAGATCTCAAGGAGCAGCTGCGCAAGCGTGCCGCGAAGACCTGGGATTGCGATGTCGAAGAGGTCGAGTGGGTGGACGGCTCGGCCGTGCACGGACCTGGCGAGCAGGAGCCGCTGACGCTGGCCGCCATCACCGGCAATGCGAAGCGCACCGGCGGCCCGCTGGGCGCCACCGCGTCGCTGAATGCCCGAGGCGCCGGCCCGGCCTTCTCCGTGCAGGTCGCCGACGTGTCGGTCGACCAGGAAACGGGCCGGGTCACCGTTGAGCGCTACACCACCGCGCAGGATGCCGGCACAGCGATTCACCCCAGCTACGTGGAAGGCCAGATGCAGGGCGGCGTGGTGCAGGGCATCGGCTGGGCGCTGAATGAGGAGTACATCTACTCCGACGACGGCAACCTCGAGAACCCGGGATTCCTCGACTACCGCATCCCGGTGGCATCAGACCTGCCCATGATCGAAACGTGCATCGTGGAGGTGCCGAACCCGTCGCACCCCTATGGCGTGCGCGGTGTCGGCGAGGTGGGCATCGTGCCGCCGCTGCCGGTGATGGCCAACGCCATTGCCGATGCCACCGGCGTGCGCATCGGCGACCTGCCGCTCTCGCCGCCCCGGGTGCTGGCAGCACTGACGGCCGCCGAGAGCTGATCAGCACCCGAGCTCGCTGAGCCGATTCGTCGAGGCGACTCGATGGCGGTCGTTCACTTCTCGACCGACCAGCGCCAGCACACCGGCGGCACACCTGAGGTCACCATCGACGCGGCGAACGTGCGCGACCTCGTGCGTCAGCTCTCAGAGCGCTACCCGTCGCTCAACGCACACCTCGTCGAGACATCGTCCACCGCAGTCGCCATCGACGGCGAGATCATCCCCGACCCCTGGCTCGAGGAACTCTTCGAGACATCAGAGGTGCACCTAGTCCGCCCGCTCGCGGGCGGATAGAGCCAGCACTGCGCCCGCTCGCGGGCGGATAGAGAGGGTCGACCGAAGCGATGGACCAACTTCGCGACGCGCCACGCAAGCATGGGTTGTGCGCGCTCTAGTTCCACAAGCGGCTGATGGGGACGGCCCAGAGACGGTCGCCGAAGCTGGCGCACATCTCGCCGTCGTAGACGACCGCGCCTCCGACGAAACGGTCGCCTGCAGCGGCCGCCAGACGGCGCAAGCCCCGGAAGTCTGACGCTGTGACAGTTGCAGAGGCTTTCACCTCGATGCCGGCCACTCGCCGGCTGCCTCGCTCGACGACGATGTCGACCTCTGCGCCGTCCTTGTCGCGATAGTGGAAGAACTGGTGCGCGTCAGGATGGGCACCGGCCTGGCGACGCAATTCGCCGTAGACGAACGTCTCCATGAGTTGGCCGAGGAGCTTGCGGTCGCCGTTGAGGTCAGCAGCGCCGACGCCGAGCAGGGCGCACGCCAGACCCGAGTCGCCGACGTGCAGCTTCGGGGTCTTGATGATGCGTTTGTGGCGGTTGGAATGCCAGGGCCGCAGACGCTCCACCAAGAACAGGCGCTCGAGCACAGACAGGTACTCGGTCACGGTGGGCCGGCTGAGCTGCAGCAGCCGCGAGAGATTGCTCGCATTCAGCAGAGCCCCGGTCTGCGCTGCGCACATCTCCGCCAGGCGGGGCAGTGCATCGGGTACTCGCACCGTGGACACATCGGGGAGGTCGCGCTGAATGATGGCGTCGAGGTAGTCGCTGTACCAGTTGAACCGGCGAGCACCGCTGGGCCGATCCAACGCTGCGGGAAAGCCGCCCGCTGCGATCCGATCGGCCAGGCGTGTGCCCTCGCGTTCCCGCCGTTCAGTACCGAAGCCGGAACCGAACAGGGAGTCCACAATGCCAAGCCGCGACCCCGCGTCGGCACCGGTCTGCCCGGACATGTCGCTGTCGATGTGGGAACCAGAGGCGAACTCGCGCTGGGCGAATGGATGCAGTCGGACTATCTGCATGCGCCCGACCAGCGAATCCGCCAACGACGGCAGCAGCAGCAGATTGGTCGAGCCAGTCAGCACGAACCTTCCGGGGCGACGGTCACGATCCACAGCGAGCTTGATCGCTGGGTAGAGCTGCGGGACCCGCTGCACTTCGTCGAGCACGACATGAGGGGGCAGGCCGTCGACAAACCCCATCGGATCGTCGCGAGCCGCCTCAGTCGCGACGGGATCATCGAACGTCACATAAGTGTGCGTCGATCCGCCCGTCTGCCCGGCGCCCCATTCCTCTGCACGGCGGTCGCTTCGGGTGAGCTCACTCGGAGCACACACCATCTGGGCCAGTGTGGTCTTGCCGCATTGACGAGGGCCATGCACCACCACGACCGGCGAGTCGGCCAGCGCCTCGCGCAACCTCGGCGCGGCAAGCCGTTCGACCAGCTTCGCTGAAGCCATCGGCCGATTGTATAGCTTGTTAGCGTCCAATTGCAGATCTATTGCCGTCCAACTGCAGATTGCAGAGCGGCTGATTGCAGACTAGGGCTGGACTTTGAACTCGATCTCGACCATCTCGGCTGAGGAAGAAACCGGCCGGGTCGCTCACTCAGGCTTGGCTGATGCAGCGAGGCTGTCAGCGAGGGCTTGGATCTCGGCGAGGGCGGCTTCGAGGTCTTCTGCTATCTCGGCGGCGAGGACATCGGGTGGCGGCAGGTTGTCGGCGTCTTCGAGGCTCTCGTCTCGGAGCCAGAACAGGTCGAGGCTGACTTTGTCGCGGGCGATCAGCTCGTCGTAGGCGTAACGCTTGAACCGTTCGGACTCGGTGCGCTTGTGGCGGGCGTCGGCTCGGTAGCAGGCGACGAAGTCGTCCAGGTCGGCTCTGGTGAGCGGGTTCTGCTTGAGCGTGAAGTGCTTGTTGGTGCGCAGGTCATACACCCACAGCTCACGGGTCCACGGATCCTCCGCGCCCTCGCGGCGGCGGAAGAACAGCACGTTGGCCTTGACGCCCTGGGCATAGAAGATCCCCGTCGGCAGCCGCAGCAGCGTGTGGACCTCGCAGTCGTGCAGCAGCCGGCGGCGGATCGTCTCGCCCGCACCGGCCTCGAACAGCACGTTGTCGGGCACCACCACGGCAGCGTCGCCGCCGATGCGCAGCAGGCTCACGACGTGCTGGACGAAGTTGAGCTGCTTGTTGCGCGTCGTCGCCCAGAAATCCTCCCGCTCGTAGCTGTCCGATGACGACCGGCCGAACGGCGGGTTGGTCAGCACCATGTCGAACGGCCTGCCGGGCGAATCGCGCAGCGCGTCGTCCACGACGATCGGCGAGTCCGACTCGGGGCTCTCGATGCCGTGCAGCAGCATGTTCATCGCGCACAGGCGGGCAGGCAGGTCGGCGATCTCCCAACCGGTGAACGCACCCGAGCGCAGGTGCGCGGCCTGGTCGGGCTCCAACGGCGAGTGACGTTCCACGATCGACCGGTACGCGCCCAAGAAGAAACCTCCGGTGCCGCAT
>JAJDTF010000045.1 GCA_022827265.1 Acidimicrobiia bacterium
GCCAGCGCCGACTGAGCGCAGCCGAGTCGGATCAGCCGTCCAGGTGGCGCAGCTCGGTGGGGCTGTCGACGGCGCGGTAGTAGCAGCCCGGCCGGGAGTTGCCATCGGCGTCGCGGGTGTGGCACGCGCCGCCGCCGTCGCGCCGCACCCGGTACAGCAGCGAGTTCTGCTCGCAGTTCACACGTACGTCGACGAGTGACAGGGTGTCACCCGAGGTGGCGCCCTTGTGCCAGATCTCGTTGCGCGACGTGGAATAGAGCACAGCGCTGCGCCGTTCGAATGTGAGCCGCAACGCCTCGTCGTTGGCGTAGCCGATGAACAGCACGTCGCCGCTGTCGGCGTCCTGCAGCACGACGGGCACGACCTGGTGGCCGTCGCGGCCGATGTGGGCCACCTTGCCGAAGTCGATGCGGGCGATTGTGCCTTCTTCGAGCTCGTTGACGACCGGGGCGTCCGGCGCTGTTTCGCTCCCGGAGTTGTGATTCTGGGTCTCAGTCATGGCTCAGGTGAAGTCCACCGCGGCGTAGGCGCTGAGCTTGTCGATGTCGTGCGTGGCCTTGATGTGGCGCACGGTGCCGCTGCGGGAGCGCATCACCAGCGAGTCGGTGGTGGCACGATGCGCCGAGAACTTCACGCCCCGCAGCAGTTCGCCGTCGGTGATGCCGGTGGCAGCAAAGAAGACGTCATCGGATTGGACGAGATCATCGATGTGCAGCACCTGATCGAGGTCGTAGCCGGCAGCGACCGCAGTCTGGCGCTCATGGTCGTTGCGGGGCCACAGTCGGCCCTGCAGCTCCCCGCCGAGGCACTTCAGCGCCGCTGCCGAGATGATGCCTTCGGGCGTGCCGCCGATGCCGAACAGCACGTCGGTCGAGTCGCTCGCGGCCGCGGAGATGGCACCGGCCACGTCTCCGTCGGGAATGAGCCGAATGCGAGCGCCGGTCTCGCGAATCTCCCCGATCAGCTCGGAGTGGCGGTCGCGGTCGAGCACTACGGCGGTGAGGTCGCGTAAGCCCTGCCCGGTGGCCTCCGCGATGGCTCGCAGGTTCTCTGCGGGCGACCGGTTCAGGTCCACCACGCCCTTGGCGTCGGGACCGACGGCGATCTTCTCCATGTAGACGCATGGGCCGGGATCCAGCATGGTGCCGCGCGGCGAGACGGCGATCACCGCGATGGCGTTGCCCCTTCCCAGAGACGTCAGCGTGGTGCCGTCGATCGGGTCCACCGCGACATCGGTCAGGGCCCCGGTGCCGTCGCCGATCAGCTCACCGTTGAACAGCATCGGCGCTTCGTCCTTCTCGCCTTCGCCGATCACGACGATGCCGTCCATGGGCACGGTCGACAGCACGACCCGCATGGCGTCCACCGCGGCGCCGTCAGCGCCGTCTTTGTCGCCGCGGCCCATCCAGCGCGAGGCAGCCATGGCCGCGGCCTCGGTCGTGCGCACGAGTTCGAGTGCCAGGTTGCGATCGGGGGCCTGACGGCTGAGATCTGGACCGCCGGCGCGACCTCGATCGCTGCGGAACCTGCGATTGTCATTCATTGCCGCCGACCCTAGAGGATGCAGGGAGAGATGAGCCTGCTGATTAGGCCGCTGGCGGTAGCTTCGCCCCGGTGACCAGCGCTTCGACTTCGCCGGCCCGCGCCGACCTCGTGGTCGTCGGGGCGGGCATCATCGGCTTGGCCACGGCGCACAGGTATCTGGCCGACCATCCGGGCCGCCGGGTGGTGATCTGTGAGGCCGAGGAGCGGCCGGCGCTGCACCAGACCGGCCACAACTCCGGTGTGCTGCACTCGGGCGTGTATTACCGGCCGGGGTCGGCCAAGGCCGAGCTGGCGGTTGCCGGGCACAGCTCGATGGTCGAGTTCTGCCGCCGGCACGACATCGCGCACGAGGTGTGCGGCAAGGTGATCGTTGCGGTCGACGGGCCAGAGCAGGAGCGCTTGGCGGCGCTCGCAGAGCGTGCGGCCAGCAACGGCGTCGATGCCGAGCTGATCGACGCCCGCCGCCTGGCCGAGCTCGAGCCGTACTGCGCCGGCGTGGAGGCGCTGCACATTGCCAGCACCGGGATCGCGGACTACGGGGCTGTGTGCAGCGCCCTCATTGCCGAGATCGAAGCCGCAGGCGGCGAACTGCGGACCTCGACGAGAGTGGTCGAGATCAGCGAAACCGCCGATGGCGTGCGTATCGCCACCACGACGGGCGATCTGGAAGCGGCGTGGCTCGTCAACTGTGCTGGCCTGCGATGCGACCAAGTGGCCGAACTGGCGGGCGCGTCGGATGGTTACCGGATCGTCCCGTTCCGCGGCGAGTACTACGAGTTGGTGCCCGAGCGCTCGCACCTCGTCAACAACCTGATCTACCCGGTGCCCGATCCCAGCTTCCCGTTCCTCGGCGTGCACCTGACGCGGATGATCGACGGCACGATCCACGCCGGCCCCAACGCGGTGCTCGCACTGGCCCGCGAGGGCTACGGCTGGGGCGACATCAGCAGGGCGCAGCTGCGTGAGCACATCACCAATCGCGGCCTGTGGCGACTCGCCCGGCGCTACTGGCGCACGGGAGCCGACGAGGTGTGGCGCTCGTTGAGCAAGGCAGCGTTCACCCGGGCGCTGCAGCGGCTGGTGCCTGACATCGACGCAGATGATCTGGTGCGCTCGCCCGCAGGCGTGCGCGCCCAGGCCATGGATCCCGCCGGCGAGCTCGAGGACGATTTCGCCGTCACCGTCGCCGGCCGCAGCACCCACGTGCTGAACGCCCCGAGCCCCGCCGCTACGTCCAGCCTCGAGATCGCCAAGATGATCGTCAGCCAGATCGACGACTGAATCGGTGGGCTGGCCGTGGAATGCACTCACCCGCGCTACCGAGAGGGGTACTCGCTGGCTCCCTTCAGTTGGTCCGAGTTTGGGAGGTATTCGATGAAGCGTTTCTCCGCGGCTGTAGTGGCTGCACTGGTGGCTGCTTCGCTGAGGTTGGCACTGGTGGCGATGCCGGCTGGCGCTGCTGGTGTCAATGGGAAAGTTGGTGACAGCGCGACCGAGGTAGAGGTGCCGCGCAAGGTATAGAAATGAACCGCCAAGGTGCTCAAGGAACAGGCAGAACTCCCAGAGGACGCGATACCACAGCAGGGACCGTGCTGGTTCGGGTTGGGCTGGTGCAGCAAGGCGGGCACGGACACTGGCTACTTGGATTGTGGCGGTGTTCTGCTCAAGCAGATCGGCGTCAGTTGGAAGGCAAACCGCGGTTACGACTCGATCCACTTGGTGCCGACGAATGCCGGCCGCGCCTCGTCGAGCAGCCCGGCGGCAACCATCGCTGGAGCACATGCCCTGTACGGCGACATGCACAACTGTCTCGACAAGCACAACCTCCAAGTAACTGTCAGGAACTGGAATGCGATCTGGCAACAGCTTCATTGCCACATCGTGTTTCAGATTGGTGGTGGCGGCGGGTCATGGGATCTAGAGGGGCACCGACGCAGCAACTGGGGGCGCTATCTCCTCAACTGGCCACCTTGCAGTTGGTAACGGCATGAATGCGCTCAATTCGAATCGACCGACGCCAGCTGCACCACCGATTCACGCCCGGCGGTGCCATGATAGGCCTTGGTGGGTCGCTTGGATTCAGTGGATGACAATCAGCGCCGCTGTCGTATTCGCGGCGACTTTCGTTGTTGGCGGGGTGCTAGTGGGTGACTGGGATGATCCGGTTCCCCCGCACCCCGCGGTCTCTTGGTCGGTCGCGTCGCTCGCGGCAGCGCTGACTCTGTTCGTTGCGTGGCGCACCGAGTCGCGAAGCATCAAGGTCGCCGCGGTGTTGGTGCTTCCGCTGCAAGCGTTGCTGTGGGCCGCCGAAGTACTCCCGTCGATTGAGCGGGCATCTGCTTGAAGTCAGGTCTGCCGCTTGCCAAGATGTAGACGACCACCGCCACGGCAACTGGGGTGGCTACTTGGCGTTCTGGAAGAAGTGTGCTTGGTGGATCCTCGGAGGCTCGCAACGCCCTCGGCCCTGAGGGCCGCTTTTGGCCCCGCCCGGCAGCGCCGCCAGATGAGTCTGCGGCCCAGCGGGGTCTGAAGCGAGATGCCTGGGTGATCTGGGCGGTTCTCAGCCTGTGCATCGTCGTCTTTGCGGCGATCGTTGTCACCATGTCGCTCGTCGGTGATTGGGATGACCCGATGCCGCCAAATCCGGTAGCGGCATGGTCTGTGGCTGGTATCGCAGCGGCAAGCACGTTATTCGTCGCGTGGCGCACAAGGAATCGATGGGTTATGAAGACGGCAATCGTGGCGGTTCCGCTTCAAGCCTTGTACTGGGTTCTGATGGTGATGCCGGCCGCTGGCCAGCCCAACTGACGCAGGCGGGCTAGGCGGTTCAGCCTCCGAGCGTGTCGAGCCAGTTGCCGATGTGTTCGACGACCGCCCGGCGCGCGGTGACCGAGTTGGGATCGTGCCGGGCACCGTCGATGAACTTGAGTGTGACCGGGCCCGGGATGGCCTCGGTGTGCTCGCTCAGCTCGTCGGGAGTGGCAAACGGGTCGCGCGTGCCCGAGACGAACAGGCACGGCACCCGGATCAGGAAGAAGTGCTCGGTGCGCAGGCGCTCGGGCCGGTCGGGCGGGTGCAGCGGGTAGCTGAGCAATACGAGCCCCGCGGCGCGAGCGCCATCGGCTACGGCCATTGAGCAGACACGGCCACCGAACGACCGGCCGCCAATCACTAGGCCGTCGGGCGACACGCCCAACTCGGCAGCAATCTGGGGCAGGTCGCCCGTCAGTTCGGCGGCGACGCTGGGGGCGCGTGGCGGTGCTCGCCTCCCGGCTCGCCGGTAAGCAAAGTCGTGCCGGCGCACGGGCAGGCGGCCGGACAACGCATCTTCGATGTCGACGAGCGTGCGATGATCGGCGCCGCCACCGGCGCCAGGCGTCAGCAGGAGTGCTTCGGCAGCGCGCATCGCAGCCCCATCATGCCCCGGTCCGGTCTCACCGGCATCGTTCACAGGCCATGCGACCACGGGCGCTCGGGATCTGCGGTGGCATCGGCGGGGTGCAGCTCTTCGAGTTCCTGCCCGCTGCGCTCGGTCAGCCACAGCACAGCGATCAGCGCAGCAACGAGAGGCGCGATCCACAGCAGCGCGATGATGTCGCCGAAGCTGCCCCAAGCTGTGCGTAACTGGCCGGTGAAGTAGATGCCCGCGGCCGCGCCACCGACGCCCATGGCGCCGGTCAGCGTCGCAGCACGTGCGCGTACGGCGGTAGGGAACAGCTCGCCGCGATAGACACCCAGCGCCGGCAGCAGTCCTGCTGAGAGCATCGCGCCGACGAGACCCAGCAGCCATAGCGTCGCTCCGGACACATTGAACATCCCCACCAGGGATCCGAGTCCTAGAACGGACGCAATGGCCAGGATGATGCGCCTCCCTCTGGAGTCAGCAAGCCGGCCTGCGGCATACACCGCGAGTCCTGCAGGCGTTGCGGTGCCCAGCACGAACAGCGAGACCACGCCCGCACTGAAGCCGTGTTCGTCGCGCAAGTACTCGACGCGGAACCAGTCGATCGGGCCCAGAAACAGACCGAATGCGAGGTAAATGCCGCCAAGGAGCGCAATCGGTCGCCAGTACTCGCGGAGTTTCACATCGCGGCCGCGCCGTTTGAAGCGACGGCTCTCGGGTAACCGTTTCATCAATGGACGCACGACGAGCAGCGCCATGAGCGGAACGCCGAACAGCAAGCGCCATATCCAAGGAGCGAGGTCCGCGGTGGACTGGAACCACACCACCACACCCGCGCCCAACGCGGCCGCCATGGCCAGCACCGACAGGCACCATGCGCGGCAGCCCGCAGGAATCTCCTCGAGTGCCATCACGACGATCGTGGCGCCGAGTGCTGCGTTGGCGGTGCGGCCAACCACGAGAAATACGCCCAACCACGCCATGGAAGGTGCCAACGCCGCCAGCGCTGCGCTCAATATGCCAACGAGCATTGCGCCGGCAGCGATGCGTCTACGCCCATAGCGATCTGCGAGTACCGACACGCCTATGGCGAGAAGTGTCCCGATCCGCACCACGAGTCCGAGTGTTCCCTGCGCTGCTTGGTCGGATCCGAATTCGTCGGCGGCGTAGCTGTGCAGCTCGGAGGGTGCATTGGCCAGGTAACCGCTGAGCATGGCCGCCGCCGCCAGCATCGCCATGATCGTCGCGGAGCGCGCGTCAAGCCGCCGCGGGGGTGCCCAGACGGGCTGGGTGCCGTTGCCGGAACGACCGGTGCGCATGGCGCGCCGTACAGCGAGGTTGATGGCCGGGCCGAACCACGGCACTGCCAACTGCCATTCGACCTTCTCGGTGATCCGGAATCGGGGCGAGGTGCTTATATCAGCGCTGCGTACATCGCCACCGTCATCCGGCTCGATGTGCACGAGACGCGAGTAGCTGGTGAACGGCCCCTCCGCCAGGCCGAAGCGGTGGCGCCCGTCGAGTGTGCTCACCGGTGTCTCGGCCACGATGTCGTTGCGGGGGCGCAGCAGGGCATTCACCTCGTCGGCATCGGCCACGAACGTGCGCACGAGGCGGGTCACGGCGGCGGGCCTAGCACACGCACCGGCCTTGCATCAGCATCGCCCGACAGCAGCGCGTTACCGCAGGCACCCTCAATGGTGGTATCGCTATGCCGGTGGACATTGCCGTAAGCGGCGAGCGCGACACGTTCGTGACGCGGCGCAGCGGCGCGCTCGACGGCGAAGTGCACATCGGCGGCGCCAAGAACAGCGTGCTCAAGCTGATGGCGGCCTGCCTGCTGGCGGAAGGGCGCCATGTGCTGGCCAACGTGCCGCACATCTCCGATGTGTCGCTCATGTGCGAGCTGCTCGAGGCCATGGGCGTGACCGTGACGCGTGCCGATCACCGGCTCGTCATCGACGTGCCCGCCGAGCTCAACACCGAGGCGCCCTACCACCTGGTCGAGCGCATCCGTGCGTCGATCGTGGTGCTCGGCCCGCTGCTGGGGCGCTTCGGAACCGCGCGGGTTGCACTGCCCGGCGGCGACGACTTCGGACCGCGGCCGATCGACATGCACCTGCGAGCACTCGAGAGCCTGGGTGCGACGTTCAGCACTGCTCACGGCGACATCTCGGGGACCGCAGAGGTGCTGAGGGGCAGCGAGGTGGTGCTCGAGTACCCCTCGGTCGGCGCGACCGAGAACGTGCTGATGGCTGCGGTGCGAGCCAAGGGTCGCACGCGCATCGTGAATCCGGCCAGGGAGCCCGAGATCGGCGATCTCGTCGAGTTCCTCAACCAGATGGGTGCGCGGATCGGCTGGTCAGGGGATCGCCTGACGGTCGACGGCGTGGAGCGATTGGCGCCTGCCCCCTCCGGCGACGGCTTTCGGGTGATTCCCGACCGCATCGAGGCGGCCACGTTCCTTGCGGCGGTCGGCATGTGCGGCGGGTCGGTGTTCCTGCGTCACGCAGTGGCCGAGCACATGACCATGCTCATTCGCAAGCTCACCGAGATGGGCATGCACATCGTCGTCGAGGATGCGGGACTGCGGGCAACCGTGACCCAGCGGCTGGCGTCAGCCGACATCTCCACCTTGCCGTTCCCGGGTCTCGCGACCGACTACAAGCCGTTCCTGGTGTCGATGCTCACGACGGCTTCCGGCGTGGGAATCGTCACCGAGAACATCTTCACGGGTCGGTTCCGCTATATCGACGAGCTGCGGCGGATGGGCGCCGACATCCGCACTGAGGGTCACCACGCTGTGGTGCGCGGGGTGGAGCGGCTGTCGGGAGCGCCCGTGCGTGCATACGACATCCGCGCCGGTGCAGCGCTGGTGGTGGCCGGCCTCGGCGCAGAGGGTGAGACCGAGATTGCGGGCGCCGCTCACATCGACCGCGGCTACGAGGATCTGGCCGGCAAGCTCGCCGGTCTCGGTGCCAGCATCACGCGTCGCCGAAACGCCGCCGGAGCGTCGGTCGCCGCGTCGTGATCCCGCCTCGCGCCCGGCGTGGGGTCGGGGGCCGGCCTCGCTACCGTCGGCGCGCCGATGACACCATCCGACGGTCTGCGCGCCGCCGATGCGGCGGAGCTCCTGGAAGCTGCGCGCAGTGGGCAGCGGCGCGCCCTGGCACGGGTGATGTCGATGGTCGAACGCGGAGGCGCCCAGGCGCGTGCGCTGGGCGCGCTCACGTTCGCCCAATCAGGCAGCGCGCACACGGTCGGCATCACCGGTGCACCCGGGGCCGGCAAGTCGACGCTCAACTCCGCCGTCGTCGGCGTGGCACGCGAGCGGGGCGAGCGACTGGCGGTCTTGGCGATTGACCCGTCGTCGCCGTTCAGCGGCGGCGCAATCCTGGGCGACCGCGTGCGCATGTCCGACCACACCTTCGACGAAGACGTCTACATCCGGTCGATGGCCACCCGGGGCCACCTCGGCGGCCTGACATTGGCGACACCGCTGGCCGTACGGGTGCTCGACGCACTGGGATGGCCTTGGGTGTTCATTGAGACGGTCGGCGTCGGCCAGATCGAGACGGAGATCGTCGGTGCCGCGGACACCACCGTGGTGGTGGTGAACCCCGGCTGGGGCGACTCGGTGCAGGCCAACAAAGCGGGCCTCATGGAGATCGCCGACATCTTCGTCGTGAACAAGGCCGACCGGCCCGGCACCTCGGAAACCTGCCGTGACATCCGCCAGATGCTGGATCTGTCTGCGCCGGGCGATTGGGACCCGCCGATCCTGACCTCGGTGGGTACCACCGGCGAAGGCGCCGCGGAGCTGTGGGATGCCATCTGTGCGCACCGCGACCACTGCACAGCCTCGGGCGAGCTTGAGCTTCGCCGCGCAGCCAGGGTGCAGACAGAACTTGACGAGGTATTGCGGTCCACCATTGCCGAGCGCGTGGCAACCCTCACCGAGGGGCCTGCTGCGGAGCGCCTGCGCCAGCGGCTGACCCGCAGAGAGCTCGACCCCTACGCCGCCGCCGAGATGCTCCTCGGCCAGGATCGCTGACACACAGTCGACCGATTGCGGCAGATGGTTTCCTGACTCCGGCAAGTCAGGACGACTCAGGCGATCTCGTCAGTCGAGTTCGCCGCGGGCGAGCGCGAAGACTGCCTCGCGCTCGTTGGGGTGCAGGTTGCGGTCGAGCAGCCGCAAGTCGGCCGCCGCTCGCAGGTTCGAGAGGATCGCGTCGGTGCCGAACTCCTTGAGAAACGCACGGGCGAACCGCGTGCGAAACGCGTTGATGACCGCCCGGGCGGCAGCGTGATTGTCGGGCGCGGCAGTGCGCAGCCGCACGTAGGTGGAGGCGGCGTCGAATGCGGCGTCGCCCGCTGCGGCATTCGACCAGTCGATGACGACGGGCCCGTCGGGCGTGAGCTTGACGTTGTCGGGCTGCAGGTCGAGATGCACCACCGAGTCGCCGCCCGAGACCTTGACCCAATTGGCGGGCGCAGGCACGTCACCGAGCAGCCGGTGCAGCCGTGCCAAACCCTTGACGTGGCGCGACAGCAGCCACGGCTTGGCCGCCAGCTCGTCGAGCATCGTCGGGCCGGTCAGACGCTCCATCACCACCGAATGGCTGTCGGGCTGCTCGATGACCTCCGGCGCGGGGAATCCGTGCGCCCGCACGTGACGCATTGCGGCCGCCTCATGGCTCAGGTCGCCGCCGCGCAGGCTCATGCGGATGATGTGCGGGCCGTAAGAGCGCATCTCCGAGTCGCGGCCCATGCCCAGCAGCGGACCGGGCTCATGGCCGGTCGGACCCTGCTGACGTTCGAGCATCCGTGCCCGGAGGTTCCGCAGGTTCTTGCGCCAAACCCGTTCGAGCACCAGGGAGGCGGGTTGCTGGCCAGCCCGGGCGCCGAAGTACCACGGCAGCGTCAGATCTTCGCTCCAGGTGAAGCGGGTGCCGTCTTCAATGGGCTCGAGCGCGAAGCGGCCAGTGCCCGTCACGGCGCCTCGATGGGTGATGCCGAGCGTGTTCGGTGGGTCCCACTCGGTGACCTCGATCTTGTCCGTGGTTTTCATCGGGCCGACCTTGGTGACGCAGTCGAACGTCGTGCCGACGCCCTCGGTCTGGGCAGATGTGAAGGCGATCGACTGAGCGTCAGCCATCCACTCGACGTTGCTCGCGATATCGGCCACGTAGTCCCAGAGTTCCTGCGGCGGTGCCGGAATGTCGATGGAGACCTCGATGCCCATGCCCGTGATTGCCCTGTCGATGCCTGCCTGCACGCGAATCGCGTCCCGGATCGCTGGTGCACTGCGTCACGCCGACGTTCGTTTCCAGCGACCGGCAAGTGTGGCACCGCATACGGCCGTTGTCACACCGCACCCGGTGCAGCAGCGGATTCTGCCTTGTTGACTGCTTGAAGGGTCCGGCAGGAGGCTTCGGGCCGTGCTCGTAACCTCAGCGTGTGACCGCTGATCGGAATCGCCCTGCGTACCTCGACTGCGCTGCGTCGACGCCGATGCGTCCGTGCGCCATCGAGGCCATGACGCCCTACTTGGAGCAGCAGTTCGCCAATCCTTCGGGAGCGCACCGCATGGCCCGCGAGTCGCGCGCCGCCATTGACGACGCACGCGAGATCGTCGCCGAGGCGCTTGGCTTCGACCCGCACGGCATCGTGTTCACCAGCGGCGGGACTGAAGCAGACAATCTCGCGGTACACGGCGTCACCTCCGCAACGGGCACCGCGGCGCTGTGTCCCGCAACCGAACACCACGCGGTGCTGCACCCCGTCGAAGCGGTCGGCGGCCGGTACGTGCAGGTCGACGCCGGCGGCGAGGTCGACCTCGACCACCTAGCTGCACAGTCGGCGCCCGATGCGGGCCCACCGGTGGGGTTGGTGTCGGTGATGCTGGTCAACAACGAGTCGGGCGTGATCGCCGATCTTGAGGCCGTGGCAGATGTGGTCCGGCGCCATGCCCCCGAGGCGCTGCTGCACACCGACGCGGTGCAAGGGGTCAACTGGGTCGATACCGCTGCAGCGGCGCAGCCGGCAGATCTGCTGTCGCTCAGCGGCCACAAGTTCGGTGGGCCCAAGGGCGTGGGGGTTCTTGCCATCCGTCCCGGCGTGACGCTGTCAGCGCAGCAGCTCGGCGGCGGCCAGGAGGCTGATCGGCGCAGCGGCACGCACAACACAGCGGGAATCGCCGCGCTGGGCGCGGCGCTCGGCGAGCTGCACGAGACACGCGACGAGGACATCTGCCGGATCAGGGAACTAGCGGACCGGTTGGCCGACGGCCTGCTGTCCGCGATCGACGGGTGTGCTGAAACGGTCGAGCGGTCTCGGCGAGCCGCTGGCATCTGCCAGCTGCTCATCGACGGCATCGAGACCGAGGCGCTGCTGGTGCTGCTCGACCGGTTCGATGTGATGGCATCCGCGGCGGCCTCGTGCGCGTCGGGTGCCATGGAGCCGAGCCATGTGCTCGCAGCGATGGGAGTTGAGCGTCACGCCGCAGCCGGTTCGCTCCGCCTGTCGCTGGGCTGGTGCACCGAGCCGTGGGAGATCGAGCAGGCCATCGACGCCATCCCCAGGTGCGTGGAGCAGCTGCGATGAGATCGGCCTCGCTCTGCAGCGACGCGGGTGCATCGCTGACCGCCGATCGCGCGCACATCGCACTTCTGCACCGGGAGCGCGTGCAGTGAGCAGCGTGCTGGTGGCGATGTCGGGCGGCGTCGACAGTTCGGTCGCCGCGGCGTTGTGCTTGCGCGAGGGGCACGAGGTGGTCGGCGTCACGCTGAAGCTGTGGGGCGGGCCGCAGGACCAGGGCTGCTGCGCCGTCTCCGACGTGGACGATGCCCGCCGAGTGTGCCAGCAGCTCGGCATCGACCATTTCGTCTTCAACTACGCGGCCGAGTTCGAGCGCGACGTCGTGGACCCCTACGTCGACGCACACCGTCGGGGTCTCACACCGAATCCGTGCATTGCCTGCAACCGGCATGTCAAGTTCGACGTGCTGCTGGACCGTGCCCGCCGCCTGGGCTTCGATCGCCTGGTCACAGGCCATCACGTTCGCATCAGCTCACAGAGCGGCAGGCGACGGCTGCAGCGTGGCGCCGATAGCGCGAAAGACCAGTCGTACGTGCTGTACATGCTGTCCGAAGCCGACTTGGCCGACCTGTGGTTCCCGGTCGGCGACTACCGCAAGGTTGAACTGCGCGAGCTCGCCGCCGAGCTCGGGCTGCGAACCGCCGCAAAGCCCGAGAGCCAGGATGTCTGCTTCATCACCGAGGCTGCCGGCAGGGAGCGGTTTCTGGCCGAACGAATCGACCTGCATCCGGCGGAGCTGGTCGATGCGGCGGGTCAACGCGTCGGCGCCGCTCCTGCGGTGGAGCTGGTGACCGTCGGCCAGCGCAAGGGCTTGGGTCTCGGCGGCGCACTGGGGCGGCGCTATGCGGTCGACGTGGACATTGTTGCGCGCCGCGTCATGGTCGGCGGGGCCTCCGAGCTGGCGTCAGCGGGCGTGCGACTGGTCGATCATCGTTGGGCTGGCGACCCCGTCGAAGGCGAGGTGCTGGCCCAGACGAGCGCGCACGGTTTGGCAGTGCCAGCACACCTCGATGCCGAGGGTCGGTTGCGCTGGACGGAACCCCAGCGCCGTGTTGCGGCCGGACAGGCCGTCGTCTTCTACGCGGGTGACGAGGTGCTCGGCGGCGCCACCGCCGCCGGATCTTTTGCATGACGGGCACGCCGCCGCGGCCAGGCGTTGCCAGCGGCGCATCAGGCACCGTGCTTGGGCGGCGCGCATGAGTCGCGACGAGTCCGCCGACGGCCAGCCGCATGTGCCCTGGGCGCTGCGCAAGGGCGTCTCCACGGCGATCACGCTCGGTGCGCTCGTTGCTGCTGCAGTCGTCGTCTTGGCCGTGTGGCTGACCCGCGGGGGCGAGCCCGCACCGGCCTACCCGAGCGGCCTGCAGGCAGTCACGCCGGTGCCCGGCGCCCAGGTGCCGCACCAGAGCCCCATCGGCGCCCGGCTCGAACCCGGCTGGAAGCTGACGCTCGTCATCAACGGCACCACGGTTCCTGCCAGCGAGCTCGACGCAGGCACCATTCAGCTCGGCGAGCATTTCTTCTCGCCGGGCGACGGCAAGGTCATCGAGAAGCTGCGCACCGGGCGGTCGTGCGCCCGCCTGGTCGCCACCCCCACGATCGACATCGAAGCAGCCGACTTCACCTACGAATGGTGCTTCACGACGTTCTGATTTCGATGGCGTCGATCACAGATCGGCGAACGGACTCATCACAATCCGCATATTGCGAACATCACAATCTGTGCATGGCTGCCGACGGTATGGCGTCTCAAGCGCGCGTTCCGGCGCGGGCACGGAGGCTTGTCGTGTCGGCGTGGCTATCTGGAAGACACATTGAGTCCTCAAGGTCATCACACCCGGCAACTACTGTCCGAGTCGATGTCACAACCGTCGGTTGCCGAGTTCTTCGCTGGTATCGGGCTGGTGCGCGCCGGTGTCGAGGCGGCTGGGTTCGATGTGGTGTGGGCGAATGACATCTCGAAGATGAAGCACGCGGTCTATGCCGCCAACTTCGGTGACGACTACAGCGTCTCCGATGTGCGTGACATTCGCGGCGATGACGTGCCGAGCGTTGATCTTGCGACGGCGAGTTTTCCGTGCATTGACCTGTCGTTGGCCGGTCATCGGCGCGGCTTGGCGGGGGAGCAGTCGGGTCTGTTCTTCGAGTTCGTGCGCGTTCTGGACGAGATGGGTGCCCGGCGCCCGGCAGCGGTGCTCGTCGAGAACGTTCCATCGTTTGTTTCGTCACGCGGCGGCCTCGATCTGCGCGATGCGCTAGTCGCGCTCAACAGGTTGGGCTACGCCTGCGATCTCGCCGTCGTCGATTCGCGCTGGTTCGTGCCGCAGTCGCGCAGCCGGCTCTTCGTGTTCGGCCTGCTCGGTGCTGTTCAGGCGACGAACCCGCCCTCATTGTCGGTAGTGGACTGTGGGGCGTCTGCGTCTGATGTCCTTCGTCCTGCACCGCTCAGACGATTCCTCGCACGAGCTTCGGGCCTCGACCTCACCCGGCGAATGATCGGCCGTCCTCCTTTAGCCGATCCACGGCTTGGCGATGTCGTCGAGCGACTTGCGCCTGAGGACGAACGCTGGTGGGACGTGAAACGGCTTGCCGCGTTCGACAGCACTCTCCCGGACCGGCACGCGGCCCGGATTGCCGAGTTGAGTGATCAGAACGTCACGACGTGGCGGACTGCGTACCGCCGGACCCGTGGCGGTCGAGCCGTCTGGGAAGTGCGCGGCGATGAGATCGCGGGCTGCCTACGAACCGCGAGGGGTGGCTCATCGCGTCAGGCGCTGGTGGAGATCAGCGAGGGCCGTCATCGTGTGCGGTGGATGACGGCCCTCGAGTGCGGACGGCTGCAAGGCGTTCCCCACGACTTCGACATCTCGCCGGTGACCGAATCGCAAGCGCTGTTCGGTTTCGGTGACGCTGTCACCGTGCCCGTCATCACCTGGCTCGTCGAGAGCTTCGTAAGGCCCGCACTGGGAGTGCCTACCGTCGCCATCCACGCGGCAGCATGACTGTCGGCGAGATCGCCGCGGCCCTCGACGGTGCCATCGATGACTGGTACGAGACGCAGCGCACCGAGACGGGCGTCAACCGCAACGTGATGACGGTCGGCCTCATCATGTGCGAGCACATGAGAGCCCACTTCCCACTCGACGAAGCCCAGTGGTTCAGCGGGTCGCAAGTCCGACTGCTTGGCGGTTCGAGAATCAACAAGATTCTGGCTCGTCATGGCGAGGCGCGCCCACTGGCAAGCGAGGGCGGCAGGACCAGCCGAGGCAGCCAGGAACTCGCGCGCGGCTTCCAAGCTGCCGTCAACTCCTCGACAGCCGCCGACGCGTTCGCTGCAATCGATCCCGATGTTCGAGCGGCGATCATCGAGACATTGCAGGCCGCGATGGTCGAGCGCATCCAGGTTGACTTCTTCGACAAGCAGCGATTGCGAATCGAGTACCGGAGCCACGAACCGACGACCACGGTGATCCGCCAGATGCTCGACGCGGCCAGTGTTCGTGGGGGTAACGCCATCGGCGCTGTGGCGCAGCATGTCGTGGGTGCAGCGTTGTGCCTGCACTATCCCGACACGGAAGTCGACAACCACTCCTACACCACGGCCGATGAGCAGACCGGCCGCATCGGCGACTTCGTTGTCCACGATGCTGCCTTCCATGTGACGACCGCACCTGGCGAAGCCCTGCTGCGCAAGTGCGTCCAGAACCTCTCGCTCGATGTCTTCCCGATCGTGCTGACCCTCAGAGATCGCATCGCTGCCGCCGAGGGGCTCGCGGGCAACTTCGACATTGCCGACTTGATCTCGGTGCGAGACGTGGCCGAGTTCGTCGCCGACGCGGTGGACATCCCGGCCTTGCACCAGCGTCACCAGATGGCGGCGCACCTGCGAGAACTGCTTGACACCTACAACGCGCGAGTCGCGGCTGCAGAACCCGATCCGTCGCTGCAGGTCGAGATTCCCGACAACCTCGGCTGAGTGGTCGGCGCGACACCGGTCAGGCGCGTGGCGCGGCGTCAATCCTCCGTCGCTGAAGTGTCTATCCGGTGACGAGTTCACCGGTTTCGAGCAGAGCTCGAAGATTGTTGTCGTCGAGCACGGGGATGCTGAACTCGGCGGCTTTGTCGAGCTTGGCCTGCCCGGCACCTGCTCCGGCGACGAGTGCGAAGGTGCTCTTGTTGACGCTGCCGGGGCTCTTGCCGCCTCGTGCCTTGATGGCCGCTTTGGCCTCGTCACGGCTGAGGTGCCAGCCGTCGAGATTTCCCGTCACCACGACGGACTTGCCAGCGAGCACCTGCGGCGCGTCGAGTTCGCCGTCGACTCGGTCGAAGCGCACCTGCGCATCCCCCAAGCGCTTCATCAGGGCGGCATTGTCGTCATCGTCGAAATAGCTGCGGACGCTCGCGGCGATGATGGGTCCGATGCCGTCGATGGCCGCGAGCTGCTCGTCGCTGGCCGTCATCACGTCGTCCAGTGAGCCGAATCGTCGCGCCAACTGCTCCGATGCCGTCGGACCGAGGTGCTCGATGCCCAAGCCGATGAGCAGTCGGGCCAGCGGCGCATCCCGAGCGGCGCTGATCTCGGCCACAAGGCTGTTGGCCGACTTCTCGGCGAATCCTTCGAGTCCGATGAGGTCATCAGCTTCGAGTCCGAAGAGGTCGGCCGGGTCAGTGACGAGGCCTCGTTCGTAGAGCGTGACGACGGTCTGTTCGCCGAGGCCCTCGATGTCTAGCGCACCGCGGCCCACGAAGTGCCCGATGCCCTGAATCACCCGATCGCGGCAGGTGCGGTTGCGGCAGTACGTGTTGGCGTCGCCCTCGCTGCGCTCCAGCGGGCTGCCGCACGACGGACAGATCTCGGGGAACCTCCACGGCTCGGAGCCCACGGGGCGCTCGGCGAGCACGGGGCCGACCACCTCGGGGATCACGTCGCCGGCCTTGCGCACGATCACGGTGTCGCCCGGACGCACGTCCTTGGCGGCGACCTGATCTTCGTTGTGCAGCGTCGCCAGCGACACCGTCGATCCGCCGACGAAGACGGGCGCCATGTCGGCGAACGGCGTGGCGCGACCGGTGCGCCCGATCGAGACCATGATGTCCCGCAGCTTGGTCGTGCGTTCTTCCGGGGGGAATTTGTAGGCCACCGCCCAGCGAGGGGCACGGCTGGTGTAGCCGAGCTGTGAGCGGAGGTCGAGGTCGGCCACCTTCACGACGACCCCGTCGATCTCGTAGGCCGGCTTGTGACGGTCGCGCTCCCACCGGATGCAGAACTCCTCGACCTCGGCAAGCGTGCCGAAGGTCCGGATCTCGGGATTGACCGGCATGCCGAGTTCGCCCAGGTATGCGAAGACCTCGCCGGCGCTGCTGAGCTCGGGCCCGCCGACCAGCCCGCCGACGTCGTAGCTCCAGAACGACAGGCCTCGCGTCGCGACGATCGAGGGGTCCTTCTGGCGCAGGCTGCCCGCCGCCGTATTCCGGGCATTGGCGTAGTCGGGATGGCGGCGCTGCACATCGACCGGCGTGAGCTTGGCCAGCGTTTCGAGCTTCCGACGCTCGCTCGCCGGCATGTCGTTGGGCGCCACGGCGATCTGTTCCTTGGCGCTCTCCGCCGCTTCGCTGAGAGCCCGGCGAGCTTCGGCCTGCGACTCGTTCAATTCACCGAACCTGTCCAGCGGCAGGAAGATCTCGCCGCGCACCTCGATCGCCTCGGGCACCGGCGATGCCGTGCTCAGTTCCCGGGGGATGTCGGCGATGGTCACGACATTTGCGGTGACGTCCTCGCCGACTCGCCCGTTTCCGCGTGTCGCCGCCTGGACGAGGCGGCCGTGCTCATAGCGCAGCGAGACGGCCAGCCCGTCGAACTTCAGCTCGCAGATCAGCTCCGGTTCGGGCAGGCTCGCCTCGCTGTCGCTGCTGCCGTCGGCCTCGGCATCGTCGGTGTCTGCGTCGTCGAACAGCGTCGGTTGCGTCGCAGCCATGCCGCGCATGACACGGCCATGCCACGCCCGGAGCTCGTCGAAATCCATGGCGTTGTCGAGCGACATCATCGGCTTGGCGTGGACGACTTCGCTGAAGAGCGCCGACAGCTCAGCGCCGACCCGCTGGCTGGGCGAATTCGGATCGGCAATATCGGGATAGCGCGCTTCAAGTTCGATGAGCTCGCGCTTGCGGGCGTCGTATTCCGCGTCGGGCACCGATGGCGCATCGTCGCGGTGGTACTCCACGTCGTAGCGGTTGATCAGGCCCGTCAACTCGCGCATGCGATCGAGATCGCGCTGCGTGCGCTCCGCCGCCTCGTCGCCGCCATCGACTGCGGCGGTCGTCGCAGCCTCTGCGCCGCTCGCGGCCGTTGATTCCACAGGCGCGACGCTACTGAGCCGGTGTGACACCACGGGCTCGTGTCATCGGGGCCTCGCGTCGCCGGCCGCGCGGCGAGCCGTGGCGGGCTGCGTCGGCACGGTGCGGCAGATTCCCGACATCGAAACCGCACATGCTCGCTCCGCGCGGCCACACTCATGTGGTGCGAGAGGCGTTGCGGGCACACCCGACTCTGTGGCTGTTGCGGTTGCTGTGGCTGATTGCGCCGTGGAGCGTGGGGGCTGCCGCGGCGGACGCGCTCGGTGCCTGCTCGCCCGACGCCGCCCGGATCTTGAGCGCTGAGCTGTGGGGAGCGTGGGGAGTGGTGCTGACGGCCACGTTTGTGCGGCGGCCGTGGGCGCTGACTGTGGTGCGCATCGCCGCCCCCGCGTCGATAGCGGTAGCGGTCGGGTCGGTGATCGCGGCGGCGGCGTGGAATGCCGATCTGGCCGCGCCTCGTGCCGCGACGGCGATCGCGGGAGCGGTCATTGCAGCGGCCGTGGCGCTGCTGCCCGAGACCGGGAACTCCGTGGTGGACGGGCTCAGCTACGGCAACGAGCGACGGCTGCTGTTGCGCCCCCCGTTCCTGCTGGCTGTCGCACCGATCCCGCTGGTGTGGGCAGCCGTCGTCGCAGGCGTGACAGTGCCGCTGGTGCTGTGGGCGATCGAGCAGTGGATCTGGGCCGCCGTGACCACGATCACGGGATTCGCCGTCGCGGCGCTGGGCCTCCGGTCGCTGCATCAGCTCGCGCGCCGCTGGGTCGTGTTCGTCCCCAACGGTTTCGTCCTGCACGACGCCATGGCGACACGCGAACCGTTCCTGCTGCGGCGGGCCGATGTCGCGTCGATCGGCGCTGCGCCCGCCGACATCGATCTCGCAGCCGACGACCTGGTGGACATCAGCGGCAATGCCCTCGGACCGGTGCTGTTCGTGGCGCTGAATGGCCAGGTCGAGGTGGTGCCGCGTACCACCGGCACCGCACAGGTGCTGTCGGTGTCGCGGGTGCTGTTCAGCCCCACCCGCCCCGGCGAGATGCTGGCAGAAGCCGCCAGGCGGCGAATTCCCCGCTGAGGCCGCGCCAGTACCCTCGGCGGCTGATCTGAGGCTGAGCCGTGAGGCGAAGCCGTGGCCCGAGCGGCCCGTGAGCGGAGCGAACAAGAGCGAGAAACGACAGGTGCGACAGCAAGAAGGCTCACCGACGCACGCGGCCTCCCGAGAAGAGGTAACGGCGATCAGCACGGACCAGGTGGCGCATGTGGCGCGGCTAGCCCGGATCGAGCTCACTCCCGACGAGATCGAGCACTACACGGGCCACTTGGGACGTGTGCTTGAGCACGCCCGTGAGCTGGAAGATCTGGATCTCGCCGATGTGCCGCCGCTTGCGCACCCCTACCCGCTCCGCAACGTGTTCCGTGACGACGTTCCGAGCACGCCGGTGGACCGGGACGACGTGCTGGAACAGGCCCCCGCCGCGTCCAGCGGCCAGTTCGAAGTGCCGCCGGTGCTTGGCGAGGAAGTCTGAGCCGGCGGTGATCCCTGCGGCAGGCGTCCGATGACCCGTGCGAGCCTCTGCGAGCGTCTATCGGGCACAGCGATTCCTGCGGGTGCCGGATGAGCACCGCATTGGCCATCGCCGCCGACATCCGCTCGGGTGCCCGGCGCGCCGCCGACGTGCTCGACGACTTCCTCGGCCGCATCGAGACCCACGACGGCGACGTACACGCCTTCAACACGGTGACGGCCGAGCAGGCTCGCGCCGCTGCAGCGGCCATCGACGCGCTGGTCGACGAGGGCCGCGACCCCGGACCGCTGGCGGGCGTCCCCGTGGCCTTCAAGGACAACCTGTGCACGCGCGGCGTCGCCACCACCTGCTCATCGCGGATGCTCGAAGGCTGGCAGCCTCCCTACGACGCCACGGTCGTGCAGGCCATGACGGCCGCCGGTGCCGTGATGATCGGCAAGACCAATCTCGACGAGTTCGCCATGGGCAGCTCCACCGAGCACTCTGCCTTCGGCCCCACGCGCAATCCCTACGATCTCGGCCGGGTGCCGGGCGGCTCCAGCGGCGGCTCGGCTGCGGCGGTGGCCGCTGGCTTCGCGCCCCTGGCGCTGGGCTCCGATACCGGCGGCTCGATCCGCCAGCCCGCATCGCTGTGCGGCATCGTGGGCATCAAGCCCACCTACGGCCGGGTCAGCCGCTACGGGCTCGTGGCCTTCGCCAGCTCGTTCGACCAGATCGGCCCGTTCGCCACCGACGTTGCCGATGCCGCGCTCGCACTCGGGGTGATCAGCGGCCACGACCCCGCCGACAGCACGTCGATCCCCGCAGCCGTGCCCGACTTCGCGGCTGCGCTGGGACGCGGAGTCGACGGCTTGCGGGTGGGTGTCGTCAGCGAGATGACCGGGAGCGGCCGCAATCGTGCTGCGAACGGCGGCTCCCCGCCGGGAGATGCAGCAGGCGATGTGCTCGACGGGATCGACGCCGATGTGACCGAACGGGTGCTCGAGGCGGCAGACGCGCTCGCCGATGCCGGGGCGACCGTCGGCAGGGTCTCAGTGCCTGCGGTCACCTACGGCCTCACCGCGTACTACCTCATCGCACCCGCGGAGGCCTCGAGCAACCTGGCGCGCTACGACGGCACGCGCTACGGGCTGCGGGTGGACGGCGCTGATGTCGAGGAGATGAACCGCCTGACTCGCCGGGCCGGCTTCGGCGACGAGGTCAAGGCACGCATCATGCTGGGCACGTTCGCCCTCAGCGCCGGCTACTACGACGCCTACTACGGCAAGGCCCAGCGGGTCCGCATGCTCACCCGGCGTGACTTCGACGCCGCCTATGCCGACTTCGACGTGCTGCTGTCGCCTACCTCGCCCTGCGTGGCGTTCCGCTTCGGTGAACGCGCTGACCCCATGACCATGTACCGGTGCGACACCTGCACCATCCCGTCGAATCTCTCGGGCGATCCGGCCATGTCGGTGCCGTTCGGGACCGGAGCGGACGATCTGCCGGTGGGCGTGCAGGTCATGGCCCCAGCGCTGGGGGAGGAGACGATGCTGACGGTCGCCGCCGCGCTGGAGCGTGCCGCGCCGCCGCTGCCGGGGCCGCCGCTGGCTGGTGTCGCCGGCTCGACAGGGGCACGGACCTGATGGCCCGGCGTGCGCTCGGTGCGGCCTGGCGCTCGCGACCGGCCCGGCTCGATACGAGGGTCACGTGATGGCGGCGAGCTGGGAGATCGTGGTCGGGCTCGAGGTCCATGTCGAGCTGGCGACCGACACGAAGCTGTTCTCCGCTGCTCCCAGCCGCTTCGGCGACGAACCGAACACCAATGTCACGCCCGTCTGCTTGGGCCTGCCCGGCTCGCTGCCCGTGCTGAATCGCCGCGCCGTCGAACTGGCCATGGCGGTGGGTCTCGCGCTCAACTGCGAGATCCGGCCGTCGGTGTTTCACCGCAAGAACTACTTCTATCCCGACATGCCGAAGGACTACCAAGTCAGCCAGTACGACCAGCCGATCTGCTCTGACGGGTGGCTCGACGTGCCGGGCGGCAGCCGCATCGGAATCGAGCGGGCGCACCTGGAGGAGGACGCCGGCAAGACGACGCACCTGGGAGGCGCGGACGGCCGCATCCACGGGGCCGTGGGCGCGCTCGTCGACTACAACCGGGCGGGCACACCGCTGCTCGAGATCGTCTCGCGGCCCGACATCGACTCGGCGGCCGAGGCCAGCGCGTACGTCGAGGAGCTGCGGGCGATCCTGCTGGCGCTCGGCGCATCCGACGCTCGTCTCGAAGAGGGCTCGATGCGCGTCGACGCGAACATCAGCGTGCGGCCCGCCGGCTCAGGCGAGTTGCGCACCCGTTGCGAAGTGAAGAACCTCAACTCGCTGCGGTCGCTGCGGAACGCCATCGACTACGAGGCCCGGCGCCACATCGATCTGTATGCCGCGGGCGATGTCCCTGTCCAGGAAACACGGCACTGGTCTGAAGACGGGCGCACGCACTCGCTGCGCTCCAAGGAAGAGGCCGACGACTACCGCTACTTCCCCGAGCCCGACCTCGTGCCGCTGGCACCCGACGACGAATGGATCGCCCAGGTCCGCGCCGCCATGCCCGAACTGCCCGCATCACAGCGGGCACGCCTGCACGAATGCGGTGCCGAGGCCGAAGATGCCCAGGTCATCGTGGGCCGCGGCCTGGCACCGGTGGTGCTGGGCGCGGTCGATGCGGGAGCTGATGCCAAGCGCACGGTGACCCACGCGGTGCAGAACCTGGCGCTCGACGGCGCTGAGCTCCTCGATGCCGACAGGCTGGCCTCGCTGGTCAACTTGGAGACCTCGGGCCAGCTCACTGCCACCCAAGCCAAGACCGTCCTGGTGGAGATGTGCGCCCGCTCCGTCGCAGCGCTGCACGCTGCCCCGGCCGAGGCTGACTTCCCATCCGATTCGGCCAGCGCTGCTGCTCGCGCCCTCGACCCGGCTGCCATAGCAGCGGAACTGGGCTTCGAGGCCATGGCCGACCATGAGCTGGAAGCTCTAGTCGATCAGGCCATCGCGGACAGCCCCGAAGCGTGGGAGAAGTTCTGCGCCGGCGAGGCCAAGGTGGCCGGCGTGTTCGTGGGAGCAGTGATGAAGGCCACCCGCGGACAGGCCGACGGTCAAGCCGTCACCCAGCTCCTCGCTCAGCGACGCGACGCCTGAGCCCCCCGTCAGTTCCACACCCCTGGGCATCGGCCATGTCCCGACGCACGACGACGATTCGGGCGGCTTCGTTGTCGCGATTGAGACAGAACAACGATGACGGCGGCACATCAGCTCGCTCGCGGATCGCCATGAAGGCCTCGACGTCACCTTGGCCCAATCGCGAATGCTCTACACGGTCAACTCGCTCAATGGCGCCCAGGTCAGCCAGATTGCCGAACGCCTCGACTTGGATCTCGCTTACACCAGTCGCATCCTCGGCACACTTGAGGATGAGCAGCTGCTGCAGCGGACGATCTCGTCGCAGGACCGGCGCCAACGAGAAGTCGCGCTCACACCCGAGATCGCAGCACTGCCAGACTTCGAGGGCGCCTTCGACGCCGACCGGCTGACCGCTGATGGCTGCGAGGTACTGTTCGCCACCGACAGCGCCGAGATCGAATTCTGGTTCAACACATGACGTCGCCCTGTGCTTGGCCACCGCAATCCTGATCACCGCACGCCTCATCGACCACCGCAATCGCTGGCAGCGCAACGCACCAACACACCTGCTCGCTCGGGTCTCACCGCGCGAGCGGTGGGCCGTCGGGTTGTCCACGGCGGTCGTATCCTCGCGCGCAGACTCCGCCAGTACGGCTTTTGAGCGTGGACCATGAACCGGACCGACTTGCAGCAGCTGATTGCAGGCGGCGAGAACTCGCGCGTCGAGTTCAAGCGGGACGACATCCGGCCAGCGGCGCTCGCTTCAGAGATCGGCGCGTTGCTCAACCATGAAGGCGGCTGCGTGCTGCTGGGCGTGGAGGACGACGGCTCGGTGACGGGGTTGAGTCGCGAGTCGCACCGCGCAGAGGAATGGGCGATGCAGACGGCCAGAGACCACCTGCAACCGCCGGTCATTCCGAGCTGGGAGGTGGCGGAATGGTCGGCAGGCACGCAGGTGGGGATCGTCAGCGTGCCGTCCAGCGCCCCCGACAAGCCCTACAAAGTGAGGCAGGGCAACACGTGGGTGACCAAAGTCAGGGTTGGCACCACCACGCGCGACGCGAGCCGTGAGGAAGAGCAACGTTTGTACCAGCGGTCGGGCGGCTTGCGCTACGGAATCAAGCCCGTGCTTGGCACCTCGCCCCTCGATCTCGACTCGCGTCGGTTGCTGGACTACTTCGGAAGGGTGCGCGGCGACAGCGAGGTGCCCGAGCCCGACAGTCCGCAGTGGTTTGCCTTGCTGCGCAATCTGGAATTGGCCGTCGAGATCGACGGTGCCACGTATGCAACTGTCGACGGCATGCTGCTGTTCGGGCCGCAGGCGGGCCGCTTCGTGCCGCAGTCCGGGGTGCGGGCGATCTGCTACCCGGGTTCGGTCCCGGACTATGCGGCGCGGGCAGATGAGGACATTCGCGGGCCGTTGGTGCCGCTCGGCGGCGCCAACGACATCATCTACGAGATCGGCCTGGCGGATCGCGCGTGGGACTTCGTCCGTCGCAATACCGAGGTGACATCGCATCTGGACGGCGCACGAAGAATCGATCGCTGGGACTACCCCGAGGCGGCCGTTCGAGAGATCGTGGTGAATGCACTGGCTCACCGCGACTACAGCATCGCAGGTACGGATGTGTTGCTCGCCATTTTCGACGACCGCCTCGAAGTGCGCAGCCCAGGTCGTCTGCCGAACTCGGTCACCGACGAAGCGATCAAGTCGGGCGTGCGCTATGCCCGCAACCAGACGCTCGTCAACTTCTTGCGTGACTATCGCTACGTCGACGCCCGTGGCATGGGCATCCTGCACAAGGTGATCCCCGCCATGGCTGCCCATAACGGCAGCGAACCCGAATTCATCGCTGACGAGCACAGCCTCACCGTCCGTCTCTGGAAGTAGCGCCGGCGCTCAGTCCTCGCCGGTGCGCAGCCAGGCATCGCCCCGGAAGCGAATCCACTGTGGCGCAGCGCGGAAGAACATGAACAGGGTGAGCGCCACCCACAGCCAGCCGATGCCCAGATCGAAGATGCGCACCGCGCCGCCGACGATGGCGAATCCCGCCGCGGCGCCGGCCATCGCCTTTGCCAGGAAGCCCAGGTCGCCGGCGCCGATGAAGATGCCGTCGAAGGCGAAGGCGGCGGCATTGATGGGCTGCGCGACGGCCACGAACAGCAGGATGAAACCGCTGAGCGCGACGACAGCGGGGTCGTTGCTGAAGATCGACGCCAGCGGTCCGCGCAGCAGCACGAGAAACAGCCCGAACACCGCGCTGAGCTGGATGCTCATGCCGATCATGCGGACGCTGGCCGCGCGAGCCACGTCCGGGCGGCTGGCACCGAGTTCCTTGGCCACCATGGCCTGACCTGCGATCGCCACTGCGTCGAGGGCGAGCGAGAAGAACGACCAGACCTGCACGCCGATCTCGTGCGATGCCACCTCGGTGGTGCCGATACGCGCTGCGAACACGGCGGCCAGCACGAACGCGCCCCGCAGCGACGCCGTGCGCACGAACATCTGGGCGCCGACACGGGCGTAACGCCAGG
Source organism: Acidimicrobiia bacterium (assembly GCA_022827265.1). Taxonomy (GTDB): domain Bacteria; phylum Actinomycetota; class Acidimicrobiia; order Acidimicrobiales; family Poriferisodalaceae; genus Poriferisodalis. The sequence goes on from JAJDTF010000045.1 coordinate 25,120, forward strand.
CCGCGGCCCCAACGAGCCGCAGCCGTGCCCCGACCGCCCGAACGTGACGATGGACAGCGACGGCGAACGCCACGGCGCCACCCCACTGCGCGATGACCGTCGACCAGGCCGCGCCGGCGATGCCCATGTCGAGCTCGAACACCAGCACGAGCTCGATTCCCAGGTTCCCTGCCGCTGAAGCCACGGCGATCACGAGGGGGGTGACCGTGTCCTGGGTGCCCCGCAGGTAGCCCGTGGCCGCCATGCCCGCCAGCAACGCGGTAAAGCCGATGAGGCTGATCCTCAGGTACGTCAGCGCGTGGTCGGCGACTTCGGGGGTCGGGTCGAACACGCCGACGAGAGGGCCCGAGCCGGCCCACATGCCCAAGCTGAACACCACGCCCAACCCGATCGACAGCCACATGCCGGCGATGCCCTGTTCGGCCGCTCGGCGCAGCGATCCGGCACCCACCAGCCGGCCGACGAGGCCGGTCGTGCCGTACGCGAGGAAGATCAGGATTGCGTGGGCACTGAGCAGGATGGCCGATGCGATCGCAAGCCCGGCGAGTTCGGGCGTGCCGAGCCTTCCGACGATCGCCCTGTCGGTGAGCACGTACAGCGGCTCGGCGATGAGCGCGCCGAACGCCGGCACTGCGAGCAGCAGGATCTCACGGTCGTAGACCGTGCGTCGAAACACGGCTACGTCTCAGACCCGGTCGGTGCTGCGTGCGTCATCCGGCGAGGCGCCACACGCCGGTCTCGATGTCGATCACGTACAGCTCGCCGGCGGTGTCCACACCGAAGCCGACCGGCCGGGGAGTGCTGACGCCGAGACTCCACACCTCATCGGGCGCGGTGCCGGGCTGCACGGCGACCGCGTAGATGTCGCCCCCGCACAGATCGGCGAACACGTAGCGCCCTGTCAGCCAGTCCAGCTCGCTGCCGCGGTAGACATGCCCGCCGATGACCGCGCAGAGGCCGCGTCCGTGCCGGTACTCGAAGTCGGGCTCGCGGTGGTTGTCCAGTTCGGCACCGACGAAGCGCCGGCTGCCTTCGTAGGCATTCCAGCCCAGGTTGGCACCGCCCTCATCGAGGCCGAGCACCGTGACCTCTTCCATGCACTGCTGGCCGACATCGGAGATCCACAACGTGCTGGTCGCCTCGTCGAGCGACATGCGGAACGGGTTGCGTGCTCCGTAGGCCCAGATGTGCGGATCGCTGCTTGGTCCCAGATCGGGGTTGTCGGGCGCCGGTGTCAAGCGCCAGTCGCCGGGATCGGCACTGCTGGCGCCCTCGACGGCGAATCGCAGCACAGCCCCGAGCGGGGTGGCGAGATTCTGGCCGTGATGGCGCGGATCGCCGAGGCCGCCGCCGTCGCCGAACGACACGTAGAGCAGGCCGTCCGGATCGAACAGCAGATCGCCGCCGTTGTGCTGTGCATTGGTCTGCTTCACCTCCAGCACATCGGCGTAGCGGCCTTCCAGTGTCGTTCGATCCGCGCTCGGCGTCAGCACGGTGAGCACGCTCGACCCGTGGCGGTCAGTGCGGTTGATCCACAGCCGCCCGTCGGGGCCCAGTGTCATGCCCACGAGGCCTTGGTCGTGCTCGGCCGCCGTGTTCGAGGAGAAATCGGCAACAGGTTCAGTGCTGATGACCGCACCGAAGTCGCGGCCGGCTTGGGCTGCGAAGTCGGGTGCAAATCGCCAGATGCGACCCCGGCGATCGCCCACGAATCCGCCGCCTGAGGCGCCGGCGCTGTCGAAGACCATCGCCGTCGCCTCGGTCAGATCGATGTACGGCACCAGTCTCACGGAGAGACCCGACGCCGCTGCGCCCAGCGGAACAGCACCCAATTCGGTCAGCCCCTGCGGGCAAGGCGTGTTGGATGCGATGTACTCGGGTGTCTGCGCCAGCGGCAGCGTCGTGGTCGGCTCAGGCACCGCGGTTGCAGTGGCGCCCGAGGGATTGCCGATCACCGGTCCTGTGCTGTCGTCGACGCCGGAACACCCGGCGGCAGCCCCGGTCGTCATCGCCACTGCGCAGGCCACGAGGCTGAACAGCCGTCTGCGGGACACCCGGTCAATGTACGCCCGCTCGGCGTTCTGAGGGCCTGATTTCGGGTGCCAGCGGGCGCGCCCAAGGTTGTGGCTGCCCGACGGGCACGACAGAATGAACCGATGCGCACGCCAGCACACTTGCTTGAGTGCACCTTGGGGGTACTTGTCTAGGCGAGCCCGTCTCGACGCGCTCGCCCTGCCTCCCGCTCGGGAGGCAGTTTTGTTTGTGGACCCAGACTGTTCAGGAGAGAATCGATGGAGCTGACCGGCGCTCAGGCCTTGATGCGAAGCCTCGAGATGAGCGGTGTCGAGGTGATGTTCGGCCTGCCCGGCGGGGCAATCCTCCCGGTCTACGACCCTGTACTCGACTCACCGATCCGCCACGTGCTTGTTCGCCATGAACAAGGCGCCGGTCACATGGCGCAGGGCTACGCGCACGTCACGGGCAAGCCGGGCGTGGCAATGGTCACGAGCGGTCCGGCGGCCACCAACATCGTGACGCCGCTGTGCGACGCCTTCATGGACTCGATCCCGATGGTTGTCGTGACCGGCCAGGTCGCCATGTCGGCGATCGGCTCGGACGCCTTCCAGGAGTGCGACACCACCGGCATCACCATGGCGGTCACCAAGCACAACTACCTGGTCACCGATGCTGCCGACATCCCGCGCATCGTGGCCGAAGCGTTTCACATCGCCACCACGGGCCGCCCCGGCCCCGTGCTGATCGACCTGCCCAAGGACATCAGCAACGAGATGATGACCTGGTACTGGCCCGACGGCGTGGAGCTGCCGGGTTACCGGCCTCGCAGCGGGGTCGATCCGGCCGCCATCGCCGAGGCGGCTGCGCTCATCCGCACTGCCCAGCGGCCGGTGATCTACGCGGGCGGCGGTCTGCTGAAGGCCCGCGCTGCAGAGGCGCTGCGCGAGTTCGCCGAGATGTGCGACATTCATGTGGTCACCACGCTGATGGCCCGGGGCGTGTTCCCCGACCGTCACCCGCTCTGCCTCGGCATGCCCGGCATGCACGGCAATTACTCGGCGGTGACGGCGATGCAGCAGGCAGACCTGCTCATCAACCTTGGTGCACGCTTTGACGACAGGGTCACCGGCAATCCTGCACATTTCGCCCCCGGCGCCAAGGTCATCCATGTCGACATCGACCCGGCCGAGCACGGCAAGGTGCGTGTACCCGATGTGGCGATCGTCGGCGACGCCCGGTTGGCGGTCGAGGCGCTGATTGCAGCGCTGCGACCGGCTGACGGCAGCGACACCACGGCTGCGACGGCGGATCGGTCGGCATGGAAGTCGACCATTTCTGGCTGGCAAGAGCAGTACCCGCTGCAATACGACCAGCCGTCGAGCGGCCATCCGCTCAAGCCGCAGTACGTGGTGGAGCAGCTGCGAGACAACACGCCCGACGACACGATCGTTGTGGCGGGCGTGGGGCAGCACCAGATGTGGGCAAGCCAGTACTGGAAGTTCGACTACCCCTACACCTGGGTCAACTCAGGCGGCCTCGGCACCATGGGCTTCGCCGTGCCAGCAGCCATCGGCGCCAAAGTGGGCCAGCCCGACCGGACGGTGTGGGCTGTCGACGGCGACGGCTGCTTCCAGATGACGGCGCAGGAGCTGATCTCGGCGAGCGCCGAGAACATCCCGGTGAAGGTGGCCATCCTGAACAACGCTTACCTCGGCATGGTGCGCCAGTGGCAGGAGCTGTTCTACGCGGAGCGCTACAGCGAGGTGTACCTCAGCGCCGATCATCCCGACTACGTGGGTTGGGCTGAGGCCATGGGATGCGCTGGCATCCGCGTCGAATCGGCTGAGGAAGTGGTGCCCGCGATCACCAAGGCGAACTCGATCGACGACCGCCCCGTGGTGATCGATTTCCGGGTTGACACCGAGGAGAAGGTGTACCCGATGGTGCCCGCCGGCGGCTCCAACGATGACATCATCCTGGGTCCCGAGGGTGACGCCGACGCTGTCCTCAAGGGCTCGGCGCCGTCGTGAGCGGCGCGCAAGGCGATGGCGCCGTCGTGAGCCACGCGCAGGAGCCCGACCTTCACATCTTCGCGGCCATCGTCGAGAACAAGTTCGGCGTGCTGGCGCGCGTCGCCGGGCTGTTCAGCCGTCGAGGCTTCAACATCTTCTCCCTGGCGGTCGCACCGACCGACGATCCCGCCTACAGCCGCATCACCATCGTCGTCGACGTCCACAACACCGACGTGACCCAGATCGCGAAGCAGCTCGACAAGCTGATCAACGTGATCAACATCAGCGAGCTCCACCCGTCCGACTCGGTCGAACGCGAGTTGATGCTGGCCCGCGTCGGGGCGGTGGATCTCGCGGCGGTTGTCGATGTCATCTCCGAATACGGCGGCGAGGTGCTCGATCACACCGACGACGAGGCGATCGTGAGCGTCAGCGCCCATCCCGATCGGCTCGACCGCTGCGAGCGCCAATTGCGCCCCTTCGGCCTGCATGTGCTGCAGCGCACCGGGCGCATTGCGCTGCGAGCGCTCGATGCCAGCGAGCCCGCAGTCGGCATGGCGAGCTAAGTCCGCCCGGTCCCGGCAGACTCCGGCGATCTCAATTACTTCGAGGAGCGATAGCGATGCCCGCCACGATCTACTACGAGGAAGACGCCGACCTCGGCCAGCTGTCTGGCCGCACGGTGGCGGTGATGGGCTACGGCTCCCAGGGCCACGCTCACGCCCTGAACTTGCGCGACAGCGGTGTGGATGTCGTGGTGGGGCTGCGGGAAGGCTCGTCGTCTCGTGCCAAGGCCGAGGCCGAGGGCCTGCGAGTCGCCGATGTTGCAGGCGCCGCCGCCGAGGCCGACATCATCATGATGGCGCTGCCCGATACCGACCAGGCCGCCATCTACGAGGATTCGATCGCGCCGAACCTGCAGCCGGGCAATGCGGTCGCCTTCTCGCATGGCTTCAACATCCACTTCGGCCAGATCAGCCCGCCTGATGACGTGGACGTGTGGATGATCGCCCCCAAGGGACCGGGCCACAACGTCCGGCGCACCTACGTGGAAGGCGGCGGCGTTCCGGCGCTCGTGGCGATTCACCAGGACGCCAGCGGGCGTGCGCTGGCCGACGCGCTGGCGTACGCCAAGGGAATCGGCGGCACGCGGGGCGGCGTGCTGACGACCACGTTCGCCGAGGAGACCGAGACCGACCTGTTCGGCGAGCAGGTGGTGCTCTGCGGCGGCCTCACCGAGCTGATCCGGGCCGGCTACGAGACGCTGGTGGAGGCCGGCTACCAGCCCGAGTCGGCCTACTTCGAGACGCTGCACGAGGTGAAGCTGATCGTCGACTTCATCTACGAGGCCGGCATCTCGGGCATGCGCTACTCCATCTCGACCACAGCCGAGTACGGCGACATGACTCGTGGCGCGCGCATCATCACCGACGAGACACGAGCGGAGATGAAGCGCATCCTGGCGGAGATCCAGGACGGCAGCTTCGCCCGGGAATGGATCGACGAGAACCGCAACGGGCTGCCCAACTACCGCCGGATGGTCGACGAGGGCAAGCAGCACCCCATCGAGCAGGTCGGTGCGGAGTTGCGGGCGATGATGCCCTGGATCACCGCCGGCCGCCAGGACGTCACCGCAGCCTCAGGCGGCGCCGTTTCCTGAACCTTTGGGCGCTCCGCATCGGGCAGCGCGCCCTGTTCAGGGCTCCTGCGATGTCGCGAAGCGGTGGCAGAATCGGGGCGTGGTCGAGGTTGTCGTGACGCCGGTGCGGGTGCCCACTGCGGGTGACCTGCTCGTGGCGACGCCACGCTTGGTGGATCCCAATTTCGATCGCACCGTTGTGTTCGTGATCGAACACCAGGAAGCGGGCACGCTGGGCGTGGTCATCAACCGCGTGTCGGACATCTCATGCGCCGCCGCGGTGCCGCGCTGGGCATCACGCTTCGCGGAGGAAGCGGCCGTCGGGCTCGGCGGACCGGTCGAGCCGCAGGGTCTGCTGGCGCTCGGTGCCACGACCCACCCGGTGGCCGGCGCATCACTGTCGCCCCAAGGCTCCGGCGCCGAGTCGTCCGAGCCCGGCGGCGTGTGGCGCACAGTCAACGGGACGGTCGGGTTGGTCGACCTCACCGCCGACCCAGACGAACTCGATGCCGCAGTCGTGGCCGTCCGGATCTTCGGCGGGCACGCGGGGTGGGGACCGGGTCAGTTGCGAGGCGAGATGCAGTCGGGCTGCTGGTGGGTGTTCGACTCGATGCCCGGTGATCTGACTGCGGATGCCACCACGCTCTGGTACGACGTGCTGGCGCGCCAGTCACCGCCCGCCCGGCTGCTGGCCCACTATCCCGACGACCCGGCGCAGAATTGACGCTCTGGCTCGCTTCGTGCTGCGAGCGCCCACAGATGTGCGCCGGGGACCCCGGTCAACAGCGCGCTAGGTTCGCGCTCGAATCTGTCGACCGCATCCACGACGGCGGAGGCCATTGATGAGCGACTACGGCGAGCCCCCATCCCACGATGGCAATCGACGAACTGGCTGGGCTGAACTCGGAACTGGCGAGACCGTTGAGTTGGCCCGAATCGGTGCTCGATTCGGCGCTCGCGTGCTCGACGCGATCATCGTGGCGGTGGTTTTCTTCGTCCTGATCTTGGTGTTCGCCGCAGGGTCGAGTTCCAGCGACGCGGCTGACTTCTCAGGATTCGATGTGACGGGCATCCTTCTCGGCCTCGTTATCGGTATCGGCTACGAAGTGGTGCAGATCGCGCTGTGGGGCCGGACCTTGGGCAAGCGGATCATCGGCATCAGAGTGATCCACGCGGCTCATGGCGGCCTGCCCGGGTGGGGCAAGGCATTCGGCCGATGGGCCATTCCCGGACTGATCGCGCTCATCCCCCTGGTGGGCTGGCTCCTGTCGATCCTCTGCTACGTCAGTGCCACGTGGGATCGCGTCTACCAAGGCTGGCACGACAAGGCCGCAGGCACCCTCGTCGTACGCAACTGAGCAAGCCGTCCATCCGGCTGAATTGGCGGCTGATGCGTTACAGCCGCTCGACGATGTAGTCGATGCATGCAGTCAGCGCCTCGGCGTCGGCCGGATCGATCGCAGGGAAGGCGGCGATGCGCAGCTGGTTGCGGCCCAGCTTGCGGTAGCCCTCCGTGTCGACGATGTCGTTGGCCCGCAGTGCCGCCGCGATGTCGTCCGCACTGACGCATTCGAAGTCGATGGTGCACACGACGGGGGAACGCATGGCCTCGTCCGCAACGAACGGCGAGGCGAAGTCACGAGCTGCTGCCCAGTCGTAAACGGCACCGCTGGAGGCCGCCGAACGCGAGGCGGCCCAGGCGAGCCCGCCGCCGTCGAGCATCCACTCGGCGGTCTCGAGCGTCAGCAGGATCGTGGCCAGCGCCGGCGTGTTGTATGTCTGATCTTGGCGTGAGTTGCGGGCGGCGATCGCCAGGTCGAGCGTGGCGGGCTTGTAGCGGCCTACGGCGTCGATCCGCTCGATCCGCTCGAGAGCAACTGGCGAGCACAGCGCGATGAACAGGCCGCCATCGGCCGCAAACGCCTTCTGCGGGGCGAAATAGTAGCAGTCGACATCTCGGGGATTCCACGTCATCGCTCCTGCCGCCGAGGTGGCGTCGACCATGACGAGTGCCGGCGCGGCGCCTTGCCGGCACCGGTCCAGTTGCGACTGCGTCAGCGGCATCGTCACGCCGGTCGACGTCTCGTTGTGCGTCAGCGCGTACACGTCGATCTCCGCGGGGTCGGCCGCCTCGGGCACGGGGTGGCTGCCGTAGGGCGCTGTGATGACCACCGGGTCGTCGAGGTGCGGTGCGGCAGCAGTCACGGCCGAGAACTTCTCGGAGAACTCGCCGAAGGTCAGGTGCTGAGCTCGTCGTTCGATCAGCGAGAAAGCCGCCGCGTCCCAGAAGCCGGTGCTGCCGCCGTTGCCCAGCACCACCTCCCAGCCGTCGCTGAGTCCGAACAGCTCAGTCATCGCTGCGCGCAGCCGGCCCACCACAGATCGCACGCCGGTGCGACGATGCGACGTACCCATGTAGTCGAGCGCACGAGCCTCAAGCGCCTTGACGGCCTCGGGTCGAACCTTGGACGGGCCGGAGCCAAAACGCCCGTCGGCAGGCCGCAGTTCTGCGGGAATCGAAATCGATGAGGGAGTGACAGCCATTGGCTGCCACTATTGCGCCCGGCTGTGCTGCCGACAACCACATTTTCGCTACGGAGGCTGAGCCGACAGGCGAAGCCGTGGCCCGAGCGGCCCGTGAGCCCAATCACATGAGAATGGGGAACAAGAGCGGGAAGCAACAAGTGGGACAACGACGAGTGACTCCGCGCCTGATGCGGCCGCTGGGCGGCGAGACTGTCGGGCGTTCGCGGCAGCATGTCGAGTGGACGGGAGACGCTCAATGAGCAATCGAGTATCGACAGCGTTGGCGGGCATCGCCCCGTCGGCAACCCTGGCGGTGGATGCCAAGGCCAAGGCGCTGCGGGCGGCGGGGGAGAACGTGATCGGCTTCGGCGCCGGCGAGCCCGACTTCCCGACGCCTGAGCACATCGTCGGCGCAGCGGTAGCCGCGTGCCGCGACGCTGCCAATCACCGCTATTCGCCCGCCGGGGGGCAGCCCGCGCTCAAGGCCGCCCTGGCAGCCAAGACCAAGCGCGACAGCGGTCTCGACTGGGAGGCCGGCCAATTCCTGGTCACCAACGGCGGCAAGCAGGCCGTCTACAACACGATGGCTGCGCTGGTGGACCCCGGCGACGAAGTGCTGCTGCCTGCGCCCTACTGGACGACGTATCCCGAAGCGATCCGGGTGTTCGGCGGCGTGCCGACCGAAGTGTTCGCCGGCATTGAGTCGGGATTCCGCGTCAGCGTCGAACAGCTCGAAGCGGCACGCACCGACCGCACCAAGGCCCTGCTGTTCGTGTCGCCGTCGAATCCGACCGGAGCCATCTACACGCACGACGAGATCGTGGCGATCGGCCAGTGGGCGCTTGAGCACGGCCTGTGGGTGATCACCGACGAGATCTACGAGCACCTGACGTACGGCGACGCCGAGCACCACTCGCTCCCCGTGCTGGTGCCCGAGATCGCCGACCGCTGCGTGGTGCTGAACGGCGTGGCCAAGACCTACGCCATGACCGGCTGGCGGGTCGGCTGGATGGCCGGGCCGTCAGACGTGATCGCGGCGGCGACCAACCTGCAGAGCCACGCCACTTCCAACGTCTGCAACGTGGCCCAGGCGGCGGCGCTCGCTGCCGTGTCGGGCAACCTCGAGGCAGTCGCGATGATGCGCGCCGCCTTCGACGTGCGGCGCCAGCGCATTACCGAGATGCTCAACTCGATTGACGGTGTGGACTGTCCCGAGCCCGAAGGCGCGTTCTACGCATTCCCGAACATGGAAGGACTGCTGGGGCGCAGCTACGGCGGCACGGATGTCACGACCACGCTGGAGTTGGCCGCGGCCGTGCTCGAGCACGCCAAGGTGGCTTTCGTGCCCGGCGAGGCCTTCGGCGCCCCCGGCTACGCGCGCTTCTCGTTCGCTCTCGGGCTCGACGATCTGGCTGAAGGCATCAGCCGCATCGCAGACTTGGTCGCGCCATGAACGTCGCGACCGACCGCCGGACTCATCTCACCTCCTTGTGTTGGAACTCCGGCGCGTGCGGCGGCATCTGGCAGGCCAAGAGCTAGGGGCGACTCAGATGGCCCGAGTGATGGTTGCTGAAGAGCTCGCCGATGCTGGCTTGGAGCTGTTGCGCGCAGCCGGCCACGACGTCGATGTCCGTGCGGGGCTCAGCGCCGACGAGTTGCGCGAGGCCATCAAGGGAGCGGGGGCGCTAATCGTCCGCTCGGCGACTCAGGTCGACGCTGACCTTCTCGCGGCAGGCGAAGCACTCGTCGTGGTCGGGCGTGCAGGCGTGGGGCTCGACAACATCGATGTCGCCGCGGCGACCGAGCGCGGCGTGCTCGTGTGCAATGCACCGTCCAGCAACGTCGTGTCTGCAGCGGAGATGACCGTGGCGCTCATGCTGGCGCTCGCCCGTCATGTGCCTCAAGCACACCAGGCGCTCGCCGACGGCCGCTGGGAGCGCAACCGCTGGGGCGGCATGGAGATCTACCGCAAGACGATCGGGATCGTGGGCCTCGGCCGAGTCGGCCGCCTGGTCGCGCAGCGGATCGCACCGTTCGACGTAGCACTCATCTCCTACGACCCCTATGTGAGCGCGGAATCCGGCCGAGCCGCCGATGTCGAGATGGTGGAGCTCCCCGAACTGCTGGAGCGATCGGACATCATCACGCTGCACATGCCTCGCACGCCCGAGACGGCGGGGCTGCTGGGAGCCGAGAACCTGGCCAAGTGCCGTCCGCATGCGTTGATCGTCAACACCGCGCGTGGCGGCATTCTTGACGAGGCGGCGGCTGCCGCGGCTTTGGACGCCGACCGGCTCGGCGGCATCGCAGTGGATGTCTATGAAACCGAGCCGGCAACCGAGTCGCCGCTGTTCGGGCGACCCGATGTGGTGGCCACACCGCACCTCGGCGCCAGCACCACCGAGGCCCAAGACCGCGCCGGCACCCAGATCGCCGAACAGGTCAACCTGGCACTGGCCGGCGACCCCGTGCCCTACGCCGTCAACGCCTAGCACCACCTGCCCCGTCCGCCGCGGCACGCACGGCCGACGACAGCAGTCACGGGGAGTTCAGTGTCAGCGCTGCTGCTTGTAACCGTCTGAGATGACTTGGCCGAGAATCTTCTCGCCGGGCGGACTGTTGCCGGTCCCCGCGGCTGCTGTGCCTCCGGCACCTCCGCCCATGTTGGCGACATGTGTGGCGCCCTTCAGCTGCCGAGCAATTGCTTTCCGAGGATCCGGGGGCGATGACTTCGAGCTCGGGTGCGCCAAGGCGGCAAAGAAGTGGCCGAGACTCCGCAGCCGGCCGCCGATGCTCTTGGCCACTTGGCGCACCAGCCCTGCTCCCTCATCCAGCCCTGCTCCCTCATGAAGCGGGCTTCTGAGAATCGAGCCTACATCTCGTCGAAGGTTGAGAGGATTCGGTGACGTGTTCGAACCGGTTTCAGCACTGGGCGGCGACTGCGGCTGCGTCGGGATGGTGCAGGTATCGCTCGGGGATGTCGAACCGGAAGATGCGGGCGCTGTTGAGGCCCAGGATCTTGGCCCGCTCGCCGTCGTCGAGGTGGCTCATCGTGCGCTCAATGGCTTGGGCCGAATAGGGCCATGAGCCCTCGTGGTGCGGGAAGTCGTTCGCCCACAGGAAGTTGTCGACCAGGCCGTGCTCGCGGGCGAGGTCCAGGCCGGCGGGATCCTCCTGGAAGCTGGCGAATCCCTGCCGCTTGAAGTACTCGCTGGGCAGCATCTCGAGCTTGGGCCGCACCCACATGTGGTGCTTGAGATACGCCTCGTCCATCGCGGTCAGCATCCACGGCACCCAGCCGATGCCGGCCTCGATCGATCCGAACTGCAGCTTCGGGTGCCGCTCAGCGACGCCCGAGGCGCAGATGTTGACCAGCGGTTCCATGGTGGGTGCCAGCGAGTGCACGGCGTAGTTGATGACGGCGCCGCCCTGGCTGCGTGATGTGCGCGGGTCACGCCCGGTCGAGACGTGGAACGTGACGGGCAGCTCGACCTCGTCGATGCAGTCCCACAGCGGCTCCATCTCGCGCAGGTTGTAGTTGAGGTCGTCCACGTCGGGCGGGCCGAAGACCGGCTTGGCGGGCAGGCTCAGCCCTTTGAACCCAAGAGCAGCGCAGCGCTGGATCTCGGCGATGGCCTTGTCGAGCGCGGCCGGAGCGATGCAGGCCATCGGGGCAAGCCGGTCGTTGCAGTCGGCGAACTCCTCCCAGGCCCACTCGTTGTAGGCCCGGCACATGGCGTGGCTGAAGTCGGCATCGGGCGTGGCCCAGATGCTCAGCCCCTTGTTCGGGAACAGGATCTCGGCGTCGCAGCCGTCCAGCGCCAGATCGGCCAGCCGCGCCTCGGGCGTGCGCCCGGACTGGTTGCGCAGCTTCTCGTGCCCTTCGAAAGGCTTGGTCCAGTTGAGCTTGGCCGGCCGGAAGCCCTCGGCCTTCTGGAAGAACTGCTCCTCGGCACCGTCGCTGGCTTTGCCAGTGGCACCGCCGCCCTCGCCCTTGCCGTCGTCGCTCTTGGCGCCCTTGCCGTGCACGTCCATCGCCTTGGTGACGGCGATGGTCGGCAGCCGGTGGTGGTACGCCGGGTCGATGCGGTCATACAGAAACGTGTTCGGCTCCTGCACATGACCGTCCGCCGAGCACATGAAGAACTTGTCGTCGGCGTCCGGCCGTGCAGAGCGCACCCACCCCTCGTTGCCCGGCGTCTCCAGCCGCCACACGTTGTTGACATCAGGTTCAGGGATCGTGATCGCCACGTCGGCACTCCAGGTTCAGAACTCAGGACCAGGGTCTCGGTGCAGTCGGCTGCCCGCCCGATGAGTCTCGCACGCAACCGCCCCCGGCGACCCGAGCACCCATGCCAGTGGCGCACTCAGTCTCGGCGGACTGCGCCGCAGCGACAGTTGCGTATGCGCAAAAGACGCATCACGAGATGCGCAATACATACATCAAAACATGCGCAATAAGGACATTCGTGCTTCAGCCGGCGCTAGTCTGCGTCTATGGACAGGTACGTCGAGCGCATGGCAGACGTTCTGCTGGCGGACATTCTCGCTTCGGCGCCGGCGGTCATCATCACGGGTGCCAGGGCGTCAGGCAAGACGACGACCGCGCTGCGGCATGCGGCGAGCACCGTTCGGCTCGACAACCCGGTGGAGGCTGCTGCGTTCGAAGCCGACCCGGATGCCGCCTTAAGGGATCGTGAAGAGCCGCTGCTGCTCGACGAGTGGCAGGCCTGCCCGCCGGTCGTCGGGGCAGTGAAGCGCGCTGTGGACACGCAACGGCGAGCGGGCCGCTTCATTTTGACCGGCTCAGCGAGGTTCGACGACGATCCAGCCCTGTGGCCGGGGACCGGCCGCCTCATCCGAGTCTCGATGAATCCGATGACGCTTCGGGAGCAACTGAGGCGGCCCTTCCGGCCGTTCTTCAGCGAGGTACTGCCCGCCGCCGACACAGGCCCTCTGCCCGATCCGCCAGACCTGCGCGGCTATGTGGAGATTGCGCTCCGGGGCGGGTTCCCCGAGCCTGCGCTGGAACTGCACGGCGCGGCCCAGCGAGAGTGGCTCGCCAGCTATGTCGGCCAACTGCTTATTCGCGACCGGGCAACGGTCGGCAACGGCCTCGACGCGGGCCGACTGGGCGAGTTCTTTGAGGCGTATGCGCTCAGTTCGGCAGGGCTGGCGCATGACACGACGCTGGCCGAGGCGGCCGGAATCGACAGCCGAACCGCACGGTCCTACGTCCGCCTGCTGTCTGAACTCGGGGTCGTCGCCGACATGCCGGCGTGGAGCACGAACCGGCTGAAGCGGCTGGTACGCATGCCCAAGCGATTCGTGGCCGACACAGGCCTGCTTGGCTCGACCATCGGCGCCGATGCCGAGTACGTCCTCAGCAACGGCGACGCGCTCGGTCGGCTGATCGAGACGTTCGTGGTCAGCCAACTGCGGGCCGAGGCTCAGTTCGATCCATTGCGGCCCCGGCTGTGCCACCTGCGCGACCGAGACGGCAGGCGCGAGGTCGATCTGGTGGCGGATCTCGGGGCCAGAGGTGTCATCGGCGTCGAGATCAAAGCGCACAGTGCACCGAAGCCGTCGCACGCCAACCACCTTGCGTGGATGCGCGACTCGCTGGGCGACAGATTCACCGGCGGCGCGTTGCTGCATACCGGTCCGGATCGGTTCACCCTCGGCGATCGCATCGAGGCCATTCCGATCTGCGCCCTCTGGAACTGACCGCTGCTGCCGGTTGGTAAAACAACTACTAGCCATATGGCAAAACACCCACTAGCTATGCGGTAAAGCACCTACTAGCTAGGAACAGGCGCACCCACTAGCCATCTGGAAACGCTCCTCGTCTGCCCGCCCGCGGGCACTGGCGCGTCGAGGATGACGCCCTGCGTCTTGAAGAGATCCTCCGCAGCCGTAGTAGCTGGGGGTGGCACTAGTAGGCGATGAACCCGGGAATTCCCCAGCACTCGATGGCGCCGTCGGTGCGCACGCCGCAGACGTGGCTGCGACCTGAACTGATCGAGGTGAAGCGGCTGCGCGGGTCGGGCTCATGGCGGTTGTAGGGCTTGTTCGGCGTGTAGGAGGTGCCCCAGCAGTCGACGACACCACCGATCCGAAGTCCGCACGTGTGCGCCGGGTAGGTGATGCGGCCCTCGTCATCTTCGTACGGGCCCCAGTAGCCGCCCCCTGCACCGACAACGACATCTGAGTAGCGCTGGGTTGATGAAGGCCCTTCGTCGTGCGTCAGACCTTGACCCCAGCATTCGATCCTGCCGTCCGCGCGGAGACCGCATGCATGAACCCCGCTCGCCGCCACTTTGACGAAGTCGTTGCCTGCTGGAGGGGTCGACTGGCCGAAGCTGTTGTCGCCCCAGCACCGAATCGACCCGCTTGTGTGTACGGCGCAGGCTTGCCCGAGATGACGCCTCTCGCCTCTCCGATAGTCCGAGACAGTGCCAGCGGCCACCTGCACGTAGTCGCCGCCCCTCGGCATCGTCTCGCCACCGTCGCTGCGATCCGAACACGTCACCTCGCCCGCCGAGCCCAAGGCGCACAAGAGATGCCCAGAGTCACTGAACTGCACGATCTCTTCGCCGATTGCTCCGACGGGGACATCGCGTTCGGCATCCAGAGACCAGCACCGCTGCGTGCCGACTTCCGTTCGGCCGCAAGCGAAGCTGCTTCCCGTGGTGAGTGACGTGAAGCTCAGTCGTTCGGGAGTGTTCGATGGCAGGTCTTGATACTCGCCACCCCAGCACTGCACTGTCCCGTCGGTCCGGCGACCGCAGGTCAACTCCTCGTTCGCGCTCACCTCGATGAAGTCAGCATCGTTGTCGAGCGATCGGCGGAATCGACCCGAACCCCAGCACCGCGTGCTGCCATTGGGGCGTTCAACGCACACGTGGTTGCCGACGGCTGTGATCGATGCGAATTCCTGACCTCGGACGTCCTCGGGTGGCTGCGCTCCGCCCAAGTCGCCCCAACACGCGACCAGCCCATCGCGCGTGAGGCCGCAGGTGAACGAACTGCCAGCTGCGATGTCCTTGAACGTCAAGGGCGGTGGCTCGGCGGTCGGTTCGTAATCTGCGTCGTCGGTTTCCTCAACGCCATGTGCCGTCGTTGGCGGCGTGAGCCGGCCATCCCCGCCATACCCCCAGCACTCCGGCGTTCCATCGGCACGAAGACCACACGAGTGCCTGGACCCCAAGGCAATCGCTGAGTATCGAGCGCCTTGGGGCGGCGACCTGACGCCATACTCGTCCTCGTCCTCGCCATACATGTCAGAGCTCCAGCACACTGGGCTGCCGTCGAGTCTCAGACCGCAGCTACGACCGCCACCGACCGCAACGGCGGTGAATTCCCCTTCAGGGACATTCCAGTCATGAACCGGTCCTCGCGTTCCGATGGATGAGGCGACGATGCACTCGAGTGATCGATCAGCAAGCAGGCCGCAGGAGTGGCTGAGGCCGATGGACGCCTCCGCTCGTTGAGACAACGACACTGACGCGGCGACATGGGTATGTCCGTAACCCTCGTCCCAGCCACCGCAGATCAAGTAGTGATCGACCCTGAGGCCGCACCACATCGTGCCGTGCCAATGGACGTCGAGGACGCGCGCATTTGACGGGACATAGGTCACTCCAGTGCTGTCGTACCCCCAGCATTCGACTGAACCGTCCGAACGCGACCCGCAGCCGCCGCCGTTCGCGCCCGACGCGGATGTGAACACAGGTCGGTCGAGTCGCCGGAGGTGCAGTCTGAATCTGTTGAGCACAGTTGCTGCCTGCCCGCGCGTCATGGCTCCTTGGCGGCACCCTTCGGGCGAGCGGTCGATGCACATGCTGAGGACATCTGCTCCGACCGCAGCGACGGTATGGGCCACGGCGACCGATGATCTCGCCTGCTGGTCGCTGTCGTTTCGCACATGCAGAGCGCGCTGCAGACTCAGATCGAGTTCGCCTCGGGTCACCGGCTCATCGGGGCAGAACGTCCGGGCTGCCGAATCGCATGGCCGCATGACATCCGCAGCGACGAGCCTTCGAGCGTGATCTGCCCACCAGACATCGGCCGCGACATCGTCCCACGGCTTCAGTGTCGCGGCGTATTGCGCAACAGTCGTTCGCGACAGCTTTGCGGCACCGAGTGAGTCGCCCCGATGTTTCGGTGTCGCGGCGTCTTGTGCAACGGCGGGCAGATCGGCGCCAATCAGCCGGTCGAGCCAGACGGCCAACGTCGCACGCGAGAGCGGTGCGTCGGTGCAGAATCGCTGCGTCGTGCACTCCGTGCCTGCGATGACGCCGAGTTGGTCGAGTTCCAGGACATCGGCGGAATGCCATCTCGGAAGATTGATCTCGAACGGCACCAGCTGCGCAGGGGCGGAGTAGTTGTGGTGGCCCCAGCAGACGACACTGCCGTCAGCGCGCAATCCGCAGGTGCTGTCGTGATCGGCTTGCAGATCGCTGAGGGCTTCACTAGTCGGCGGCGTCGATTGGCCAGCGTCGTCGGCCCCCCAGCAGCGCGTCGGCCCCTCGAGGGTCACGCCACAGCTGTGCTTGCTGCCCGCGGTGATACTGCGGAAACGAACCCCGCTCGGAGGCGATGACTGGCCAAACTCATCGGCCCCCCAGCAGACGGCGCTTTGGTCCTCGAGTAAGGCACATGCGTGATGGCGGGTTCTATCTTCCGAGCCGCCGGAGCTGTACCAAGCCCCGTCGCTGAGAGCCAGTGCTCGGTACTTGCGATCGAGACTCTCATTCCGGCCGAAGTGTTCACCGATCGACGTGGTGCCTCGGTACGGATGCACGATCTGCTCGAGTTCTTCGGGAAAGCCGTAGGCGTTGTCCCAACACTTGATACGACCGGCATCATTGATGGCGCAAGCGAAGTACTCGCTCGTAGCGATCGCGATGTGCTTGCCAGACGGCGGTGGCGGCAGGTCTTGGCTGTGCCAATTCTGGTTGGCTCCCCAGCAGTGGACAAAGCGTTCTGACGTCAGGCCGCATGCTCGGTCAGCGACAATCACGAGCGTTGAGAATGTGAGTTCGTCAGGAATGTTGTCAACGACCGCATCGAGTCTTGGTTCGGAGTAGTTCGCGTAATGCCGCCAACACGTCGCATGACCGTCAAGGAGGAGACCGCAGGTGAGATCGTTACCGATAGCGATCTCAGCGAAGCGCGCACCGCCGTGGACCGGCGCTGTTGGGTCATGACCCGCGCCCCAGCATTGGGCGAGACCGTCGGCTCGCAGGCCGCAGGAGAGCACCGGTCCATGGCTGCCTCGCTCATTCCAATCGGTGAACAGCCGCGAAAAGTGCGCGAGCGCCGGGGGAGGCGTCGACTGCCCGTAGGCATCTGAGCCCCAACAGAGTGCTTCACCGGTCGTCGTCAGTCCGCAACTGTGCTGAGAACCAGCGGAGATTTCTGCGAAGACCACGCCGCGAGGCGGGCTGACTTGACCGTCGATATCGCTGCCCCAGCACAACGCGGTGCCTTCCGGCTGCAGCCCGCATGTGTGCAGACCTCCGGCCGACAGGGAGCTGAATCGAGCTTCGGCCGGCGGCGTGCTCTGGCCGTATGAGTCGTCGCCCCAGCACACGGCCGCACCATCGGTCTCGAGCGCGCATGTGTGCCCAGCCCCAGCGGCGATGTGTACGAAAGACTGCTCGGTGGGTGCATCGAGCTGGCCGGTGTCATTGTTGCCCCAGCACAGGACGCGTTTGTCGTCGCGTAGGCCGCAGACATGCGCGGTGCCTGCATCGATGGCCAAGAACTGAGAATCGGCTGACTCGTCGAGCCAGTCGGCTGTGTTCGGCTCCTCCCAGTCCCAGTAGTACCTGCCCCAGCAGCGAATCCGATTGTCACCATCGAGGGCGCAGACATGCGATACAGCGGTTGCGATTGCCTGATATGTCCCTTGCTCGAACGGTGGTGTCGGCTGATCTAAGCCGGTCAGGTATCCCCCAGGGAGGTTGCGAACCTCGTCCCAGCAGTGGATGCCACCGTTCGCGCGGAGTCCACAATTGTTGTCACCCTGAGAGTCGATCTCGACGAAGTTGCTGGATGCGAGGCTCGAAGCGTTGCCCTTAAAGGGGTAGAGACTCGTCTATCGCCCCCAGCATCTCGTTCGGCCGTCCGCGAGCAAGCCGCACGTGTGTCGACTGCCGGCAGCGATCGAAACGAACACCTCCGGCATAGGTCGTTCCCGAACGCAATAGGTGTCCATCGTGCATGGCGAACCTGGGATGAACGGGGCCCCGTCTGCTTCGACAGCCGCCTGGTCAACCGACGGAGTGTCGCCGTGACTCGCGAATCTGTCTTGCTCGCTGAGCGCCAGTGGTGTCGCGGGCGAGGTCGATGTTCCCGCAGGAATCGGACCTCTCGGGATGACTGAATCCGACGAAGAACTCTCTCCGCTCGTTCCAGACTGCTGAACGCCGGAAGCACCGTGCTCGCTTCCGCTCGCGCTGTTCGGCAGGGACACCACCGTTGCGACCACGATCGCGCAAATGCTGGCCCTGAGAGCTCGAGCGCCGATCCTGCGAGACACCTGTCGGACTCCTAGTAGGCGATGAAGGCAGGAATGCCCCAGCACTCAATCGCGCCGTCGGTGCGTACGCCGCAGACATGGCTGCGGCCGGAGCTGATGGACGTGAACCGGCTGCGGGAATCGGGTTCATATCGGTTATAGGGCTTGTTCGGCGAATAGGTAGTGCCCCAACAGTCAACGATTCCGTCGAGTCGCAGCCCGCAGGTGTGCGCAGAATGCACGATCTCGCCATCATCGGTTTCGTAGGGGAACCAGAACCCCCCGCCTGCGCCGACAACGACATCCGAATAGTCGTGCGAAGCCGGCGGCGCTCTGCCATCGCCATACCCCCATCCCCAGCAGACGATTTCTCCGTCTGTACGCAGGGCACAGGCATGTATGCCGCTTGCCGCCACCTTGACGAAGTCGCCGCCTGCCGGAGGCGTTGACTGTCCGAAGCGATCATCGCCCCAGCAGTCGAGCGCGCCGTCCTTCCCGACACCGCAGGTATGCGCGTGGTAGTGAATGTCGCCGCCGGCGTGCCCCTCAAGGCCACCAGCTGAGATCTGCGCATACGAACGTCCAGCAGGTGGCGTGGCTTCTCCGGAATCGTTGCGCCCCCAGCAGTCGACTGCGCCGTCGGGCGCCAACACACACGTGTGGTGACCGGAGTCACTGAGCTGTGTGAAGCCTCCAGCGGCTGCTTCGTCGGGCACCGGAAGCTCGGGATGAAAGGTCCAGCACGATGCGAAGGCACTAGCGGCTCGACCGCAGGCGTACGTGCTCGCCGTGGTAACCGACGAGAAACGCTCGGTCGATGCGTGGAAGTGTGCATCGTTCCAGGCGTCCCAGCATTGGACGGATCCGTCGACTCGGTGACCGCATGTGTATCGATCGCTCGCGCTGACCTCGACGAATCGGCCGTCGAGATCGAGCGCGCACGCGTGCGAATCGGTGGCTGCAAAGTCGGTGTAGCTGCCACTCTCGTATGGTCGGGGTTGCTCCCAGGACAGCGGGTGGCCACGCGGAAACGATCCCTCGCCCGTCCAGCAAAAGAGACTGGCGTCGGTGCGCAGACCGCAGGTCAGGCCGCCTTGGGCATCGATCCGCACGAAATTGCTCGCTGCCCAACTCGATGCAGTGCCTGTGAAGTGGTCTGAGGTGTCGTCGGTGTAGTGGTTGGCATAGTCGTAGCCGAAGAACGATGATCCGCCCCAGCACCGGACCCGACCGTCGGCCAACAGCCCACAGGTGTGCCGCCGCCCCGCGGCGATGTCGATGAACCTTGCCAGCGGTGGTCGATAACGCTCGCAGTAGTGGTCCATCGTGCAGGGCGTTTCCGCGAAAAGCGGAGCGACAGAATCGGCGAGGTCGGCCTCGGCTTGCAACGCAGCCGCAGCGAGATCTGTCTCCATCTTGGTCTGCCGAAGGGACGCCGCAAGTTCGTCTATGAAGGCTGGGTCTTCCGGTCCAGGCCCTGATCATTCGTCAATCACGGCATTCCAGCGTTCAGCCGCAGTGAGGTATGGAGCCCTCGGAGAACTGCTGCGTCGCATACTTGCCGTTTCTAGGTCCTGCTTGAGCAGCCTCAGCCGGTCGCCGTCCTCGGAGAACTGCTGCGTCGCATACTTGCCGTTTCTGGCTCCGCAGCGCTCTCTGTGTCATGTCGCGTCGCTGCCGATGTCGGTGGCGGTGCCGCTTCTTCAGAGGAAGGCACCGGCGAACACGCCGACGCGGTCATCGCTATACAGCAGAGTGCGACGCAGAGGCTCCCGCGCATGCCTGTGAATCGCACGACCTCACTCTATGAGAGCACCTCACGTTGCTCGGAAGGCTCGTCGAGTCATCGCGTGCCAATGGTGGGCAGGACGGTTCAGCAGCCTGGGGGGAGTCGCTCGACGAGCCAGTTGGGGGGGAGGGAGCCCTTGTGGGCTATGAGGCTGATGGCGCAGCGGGGTGGTGGCTGGGTGGGGTCGGTGGCGTGGGGGGTCATTGAGGTGCGTTTGCCGACGGCTTCGACCAGGTAGGCGGTTGCGTCGGCTCCTGTGGCGCTCGCGGTGGCGGCGGCCTGTGAGGCGTTCGCTTTGTCTGCGCCGGCGGCGGGCGCTGTGTGCACCAAGCCCTTGAGCCGGGCGACGCCTTCGGGCAGATCGGCGAGCAACGACTCGATGACGGGCATGGGAATCGGTGCATCGAGGACGACGGTCTGCGATTCGAAGAGATTCTCCACGACGTGCCATCTGGAAGCAGTGGCCCTCTCGGGTGCCGGTCGTTCAGGGGTGTCGACCGCGTCACTGTCCGATTGGGGGCCGAGCAGCACATCGATGGGCACGGCGGCACGACTCGCGCGGACAACGGTGGAGTCGGCTGAAAGCCCGGCCAGCCATTCACACAGGTCGTCGGCCTTGCTGGCATCGTCGAGCAAGTCGATCTTGTTGACCACCAGCAGGTCTGCCGCGGCGAGCTGCATCCGCACGGTGTCGGCCACCCAGCGGTCATTGGCTTGGCGTCGCACCTGCTCGGCATCGGCCAGCACCACCACCGCGTCCAGTCGCAGCCCGGGCGTATGGCCATACGCCGCGATCTGAGCAGGGTCGGCAACACCGCTCGCCTCGATGAGCAGGCGTTGTGGGAGCGTGCCCGCTGAGCGGATCTGCATGAGTGCGGCGGCGAACCCGTCGGCGAGCGTGCAGCAGATGCAGCCGTTGGCCAACGTCAGCTTGTCGCTGTCGGCGGCCACGATCAGGTCTTCGTCGATGGAGATCTCGCCGAAGTCGTTGACGATCACTGCGATGCGCTCACCCGAGGAACGCAGCACATGATTCACCAGCGTCGTCTTGCCCGCGCCGAGATAGCCGCCGACAACCGTCACGGGAAGGCGCTGAGTGCTCATGTGTCGCTCATCTTGCTCGTGCCCGCGACATCGCCGCGCACCGCCGTGCGCCCGCCGCTGGAGCGGCCCTTACGTATCGCTGATCTGCGCAGGCTGGGGAACGCCGCCGAGCACCGTGCCCCATACCCCGATGTCACGCAGCGCCATGGGGTCGACGCTCAGCGGGTCATCCTCGAGCACTGCGAAGTCGGCCAGCTTGCCGGCCTCGATGCTGCCGATCTCGCCGTCCAGCTTGATCTGCCGAGCGGCCTCGATAGTGATCGCCCGCAACGCGTCCGGCACGCCGATGCGCTCATCGGGCCCAAGCACCTCGCCCGACGCTGTCACCCGGTTCACCGCACACCACGCCGTGTGGAGGTGTCCGAGCGGCGTGATGGGCGAATCGGAGTGGATCGAGAAGCTGACGCCGCTGGCCAAGGCCGTCGCGCAGGCATCCATCCGCGCTGCACGCTCGGGCCCCACGGTCACGTCCCGATGCTGGTCGCCCCAGTAGTAGATGTGGTTGGAGAAGATGTTGGCGCACATGCCCAGGGCTGCCATGCGGCGGTACTGGTCGGGCGTGGTGAGCTGGCAGTGCTGCACCGTGTGGCGGTGATCCCAGCGGGGGTAGCGCTCCAGCACCTGCTCGACGGCTTCGACGAACGCCTCGGTGGCCTCATCTCCGTTGCAGTGACAATGCACGGTCAGACCAGCCCGGTGGTACGGCTCCACCAGGTCGGCCATCTGGTCGGGCGCCGTCAGCCACATGCCGTTGCCGATGTGCCCCGGCGGCGGCTTGTAGTAGTGGGGCCAGCTGATCCGGGCCGTGAACCCCTGGATTGATCCGTCCAGTATCAACTTGACGATGCCGAAGCGCAGCTTGTCGGTCTGCTCGCCCTTCAACTTCACGCACAGCTCGGCGAGCTCGGCCGGGTCGGCGGTCGCGCCGAACAGGTTCGACATCGCCACCATCACCCGCGCTGGGTAGGCCGGATCGCTGGTCACCTTCTTCCAGTTGCCGAGCTGATCAGGGTCCCAGAGCTGCGTGGTGCCCAAGTCGGTCAGCAGCGTGTGCCCCGCATTGCGAGCTTCGTTGGCGTAGCGCCAACGGGCCTGCTCGCTGCGGTTGGCTTTCATCATGTCGACGAACGCTTCGCCGGCCAGCATCATCCCGGCGGGCTCATGCAGCTCACCGTTGGGCAGTCCGTCACCGCCCCGGGCCACGCCGGGGCTGGTAGCCGTCTCGTCGATGCCGCATCGGTCCATGAGCGCCGAGTTGATGGTGGCGAGATGCCCGCTGGCATGCAGCACGAGCGTGGGTCGGTCGCCGGTCACCGTGTCGAGGTGGCGCGCCACGAGCCGCTCGCCCGGGAAGTAGATGGGGTCGAGGCCCCACGCCAGCAGTGTCTGGGAATCGTCGGTCATGTCCGCAGCGGCCTTGCCCAGCCGTTCGAGCACATCGTCAATCGACGTGCAGCCCGGCCACAGCAATCCCTGCGGGTCGCGCCGGTCGAAGTAGCCGACATAGGTCGAATTCCACAGGCCTCCCGACATGACGTGGCAGTGCGCCTCGATGAATCCGGGCATGAGCACGTGCTCGGCAAAGCGGTTGTCGATGCGATGGTCGCCCCATGACGCCAGCTCGTCGGTGCTGCCGACACCCAGAATGCGGTCGCCGGCCACTGCCACTGCCTCGCCGAAGGGGAATGCGGGATTGATGGTGATGACCCGGCGTGCCGGGTAGATCGTGAACGGCTCGCCGCTCTCGCTGCTGCCGGTGCTGGCTGTTGTCATCAGGGGTAGGCCTCCTGCGCCACGCCGGACTGGTTCTATGTGGCTTCGGCCACGTAGTGATCGGGTTCAATCTCCACGAGCGTCACGGGGTCGGGGGCGGTGCCGGCTTCGAAGACCGGGCTGGGCACCTCATCGGTCTGCACCGAGCGATCAGTCCGGCGGCGCGCCGGATCGGCGATCGGCACTGCGTCGAGCAACCGCTTGGTGTAATCGTGCAGAGGGTTCTCGAAGATGGCGCGGCGCGGACCCAGCTCGACGATCTGGCCGAGGTACATCACGCCCACACGGTGAGCGATCCGTTCCACGACGGCGAGGTCGTGGCTGATGAAGAGGTACGACAGGCCCATCTCGTCCTGCAGGTCCATCATCAGGTTGATGACCTGCGCCTGGATCGAGACATCCAGCGCGGACACTGCCTCATCGGCGATCACCAGCTCGGGCCGCAGCGCCAAGGCCCGGGCGATGCAGATGCGCTGCCGCTGACCCCCGGAGAACTGGTGCGGGTACTGCCGCATGTCGTC
>JAJDTF010000011.1 GCA_022827265.1 Acidimicrobiia bacterium
GCTGCCGTCGCGGCTGTAGTCGGCGCTGGAGGCGAGGTCGGGATGCGCGAACTGGAGGGGGTGGTGTGTCATGTCCCCGGTGATGACCGCCCGCTCCCCGGCCGATTCGATGATGACGCTGACATGGCCGGGGGTGTGGCCTGGCGTCGATTCGAACCAGACCTCCTCATTGATGCGGTGGTCGGGGGCCACGAGGTCGCCGAGGCCAGCATCCATCACCGGCTCCACCGAGTCTTCGAACACGGGGCCATAGTCCTGCGGCTCGGCGCGCCAGTAGTCGAACTCGTTCTTCACGAACAGGTAACGGGCGTTGCCGAAGGTGGGCACCCACTCGCCGTCGACAAGGCGCGTGTTCCAGCCGACGTGATCCACATGCAGGTGGGTGCAAGCCACGGCGTCGATCGTCTCGGGGGCGAATCCGGCGGCAGTGAGGTCGTCGAGGAAGGGCGTGGAGAGCTGCTCGAACGGCGGCGCGCCTGGACGTGACTTGTCGTTGCCCACGCAGGTATCGACGACGATGCGCATGCCCGCCGATTCGATCACCAGCGAGTGCATGGACAGGCGCATGCGGCCGTCGTCGGTGACGAAATCGGGCCGCAGCCAGTCGTAGTCGTCGATGAGGTCGTCCGCCCCCGGCAGCAGGACCGAGAACGGCCAATGCACCTCCAGCTCAGAGATGCGGGTGATGCGGACATCGCCCACCGTCCAGGTGATCGGCTCGGACTTGTCGACGGTAGGCATCGTTGGGACTCCTCGTTGCGTCGCGGCGCGCGGCATCTGTCACAGCGATGACGTTGCGGGACGCCGACGAACCGCCACACTATTGCCGCCCCACATCCCCCTGCCGTGCCGAGCCATGAACACATTTGCCTCCGACACACCTGATCCCGGCGATCCGACCCGCAGCGAGCGGTTCCGCGAGGCCGCCATCGCGGCCGAGCTGGAGACAGGCGAGCGCGAGCCGACCCGTCAGAAGGCGTGGCGCAGTTCGATGCTCCGGCTGGTCCGGATGGGCTTCGGGTTCGGCGTGGTGGTGCTCGGCGTCATCATGATGCCGCTGCCCGGCCCGGGGATGCTGGTGGTGGCCGTGGGCTTGGCAATCCTGGCTCGGGACGCAGCTTGGGCCGACCGGCTGCTGGGCAAGGTGCGGGAACGTCTGCCGTCCGATGCCGATGGCAAGCTGCCCCGCTCGACCATCGCCACGATGGTCCTGCTGGCCGCGGCGGGCATCGCCGCTTCGATCTGGTTCACCGTCGGCGACATCAACCCGCTCGACGTGATCCTGTTCTGGCGCAACTGAGGGCAAGGCCCTCAGTTCCTTATGTCGCGAGCGGGGGCGAAGCCCCTTCGCTCGCAGAAATCTGGACGGGAGTCGACACTTCGCTGAAGAAGTCGTTGCCCTTGTCGTCCACCACGATGAACGCGGGGAAGTCCTCCACCTCGATCTGCCAGACGGCTTCCATTCCCAGCTCGGGGTATTCGAGCACTTCGACCTTGCGGATCGAGTCCTTGGCCAGCCGCGCCGCCGGCCCGCCGATGGAGCCCAGGTAGAAGCCGCCGTAGCGAGCGCACGCCTCGATGACCTGGCGAGACCGGTTGCCCTTGGCCAGCATGACCAGGCTGCCGCCGGCGGCCTGGAACTCCTCCACGTAGGAATCCATGCGCCCCGCAGTCGTGGGGCCGAACGAGCCAGAGGCGTAGCCCTCGGGAGTCTTGGCAGGGCCGGCGTAATACACGGGCCGCTCACGCAGGTAGTCGGGCAGCCCGTCGCCGGCGTCGAGGCGTTCTTTGAGCTTGGCGTGGGCGATGTCGCGAGCCACCACGAGCGTGCCGGTGAGCGACATCCGGGTCTTGACGGGGTGCTGGGTGAGCTGGTTGCGGATGGCGTCCATCGGCTGATCCAGGTCGATCGGCACCACCCCGGACGACAGCTCCTGCTCCTCGGTCTCGGGCAGGAACCGGGCGGGGTCGGTCTCGAGCTGTTCGAGGAAGATGCCGTCGGCGGTGATGCGCCCGAGTGCCTGGCGGTCGGCCGAGCACGACACGGCGATCGCCACCGGGCAGCTCGCCCCGTGACGGGGCAGGCGCACGACCCGCACGTCGTGGCAGAAGTACTTGCCGCCGAACTGCGCGCCGATGCCGAACTGGCGGGTGAGCTCGAGGATGCGGCCTTCCCATTCGAGGTCGCGGAAGCCGTGGCCGGCCTCGCTGCCAGCAGTGGGCAGCGTGTCGAGATACTTGGCCGACGCGTATTTAGCCACCTTCACCGCGAATTCGGCCGAGGTGCCGCCGATCACCACCGCCAGGTGATACGGCGGGCAGGCAGCAGTGCCCAGCGTGCGCAGCTTCTCGTCGAGGAACCGGGTGAGGCTGTCGGGGTTGAGCAGGGCCTTAGTCTCTTGGAACAGGAAGCTCTTGTTGGCCGAGCCGCCTCCTTTGGCCATGAAGACCAGCTCGTACTCGTCGCCCGGCGAGGCGTAGATCTCGATCTGGGCGGGCAGGTTGTTGCCGGTGTTGCGCTCGGTGAACATGTCGAGCGGGGCCATCTGCGAGTAGCGCAGGTTCGATGTGAGAAACGTGTCAGCCACGCCCTGGGAGATGGCTTCGGCGTCGTCGAAATCGGGCTCGTCTGCGGTGCCGGTGAGCACGCGCTCGCCCTTGTGGCCCCAGATGATCGCCGTGCCGGTGTCCTGGCAGCTCGGCAGCACGCCCCCGGCGGCGATGTTGGCGTTCTTGAGCAGTTCGAGGGCGACGAACCGGTCGTTGGCCGAAGCTTCGGGATCATCCAGGATCGCAGCGATCGAGGCCAGGTGACCGGTGCGGAACAGGTGCGAGATGTCTCGCATGGCTTCTGCGGTGAGCAGCCGCAGCGCTTCGGGCTCGACCTGCAGGAAGCGCCGGCCGGCGGCGGTGACGCTCGACACATGGTCGGACGTGAGGTGCCGGTAGGTCACATCGGCGGGGCCGGTGGGAAGCAGCTCCACATGGGCGTAGTTGCTCATTGCTTCATGCTACGGACGGCCGCCCGTCGGCGAGCCTGCCACGCCCGCGCACTCGGCGGGATCGAGGCGCACCGGGGCCGAGTCGGCGCGCCACCGGATTGCGCGGCCACAATGGCGCTGTGGCCGGCGTCGAGTCGATCAATGCGATCACGTTGCGGACCGCCGATATGGCGGCATCGGTCGGGTTCTATGCAGCCTTGGGATTCCGTCTGACCTACGGCGGCGACGACGCCCCGTTCAGCACCCTGCGCAGCGGCGATTGCTTCGTGAACCTGATCGCGGTGGGCGCTACGGCGGAGGCAGAGACCGGCTGGGGCCGGGTGATCTTCCACGTGGATGACGTGGATGCTCTGTACCAGCGGGCGATCGATGCGGGCCTGACGCCGCAGGCCGAGCCGCGGGACGCGCCCTGGGGCGAGCGCATGTTCCCCATCTTCGACCCCGCGGGCCACGACCTGAGCTTCGCCAAGCGAATCCGCGCCTACGAGGTCGATCACCCCGATCTGTGATCGCGGCGCTCGCTGCACGCGCCCACACCATCGGACTGAGCTGCGGTTGCATCCAGTGGCCCATGCTGCGCGCGCCAGGATCGGCAGCGGCGTACCGTCGAGGCGTGAGCGAGGGGCTGTTCGAAGATGCAGGCGCTGAGCGTTTGGCCCGTCAGGCTCCCTTGGCGGCGCGGCTGCGGCCCCAGACCCTCGACGAGATCGTGGGTCAAGACCATCTGCTGGCTCCCGGGCGGCCGCTGCGGGAGCTGATCGAGGCTGACCGGCTGTCGTCGGTGATCCTGTGGGGGCCTCCCGGCACGGGCAAGACGACGCTGGCTCGGGTGGTCGCTGCATCAACCGCCAAGGAGTTCTGCGAGCTGTCGGCCGTGAGCGCCACGGTCAAGGACGTGCGCGAGGTCATTGCTGATGCCCGGCTGCGGCTCGGCGAGCATGGCCGGGGCACCATCCTGTTCCTCGACGAAGTGCACCGTTTCAACAAGGCGCAGCAGGATGCGCTGCTGCCGGCGGTCGAGGACGGCTTGATCGTGCTGATCGGCGCCACTACCGAGAACCCGCACTTCGAGGTGAATCCGCCGCTGCTGTCGCGCTCGACGCTGTTCCGGCTGGTGCCGCTCGACGACGGCGCGCTGCGCACCCTCATCGATCGGGCGTTGGAAGCCGAGGGCGCCCAGGCCGACGCCGACGCCATCGACCACATCGCTGCCCGCAGCGGCGGCGACGGGCGCCACGCTCTCACCAGCACCGAGGTGGCGGTAGCGCTCGCCATGCGCCGCGAGGAGGCAGAGGCTCTCGAAGCCGTCGAGATCAGCGGAGCAGCCCACGCTGCTGCTGACGCATCGGCCGGGGGCACTCACGTCACCCTGGCTGATGCTGAGCACGCCGTCGATGCCAAGGCGGTCCGCTACGGCGCCGACGGTCACTACGACACGATCAGCGCGTTCATCAAGTCGCTGCGGGGCTCCGACGCCGACGCTGGTCTGTACTGGCTGGCCCGCATGCTCGACGCCGGCGAAGACCCTCGCTTCATCGCCCGCCGCATGGTCATCCTGGCTTCGGAAGACATCGGCATGGCCGACAGCACCGCCCTGCTGGTGGCCGAGGCCGCCGCCCGCGCGGTCGAGTACGTCGGGCTGCCAGAGGCCCAGCTCAACCTGGCGCACGCTGTGGTGCGACTCGCCACCGCACCCAAGTCGAACCGGGTCACGGTCGCACTCAGCCGAGCCAAGGCCGATGCTCGCACCGCCGGCGCCGGCGAGGTGCCGATCCACCTGCGAGACGCCCACTACCAGGGCGCCGCATCGCTGGGCCACGGCGAGGGCTACCAGTACCCGCATGACGACCCGAGCGGCTGGGTTCCCCAGCAGCACCGGCCCGACGAGGTGGCCGGCAACGTCTACTGGGAACCCTCTGAGCACGGCCGCGAGCGCGACCTGCGCCCCGCCAAGCCCGCCGAGCCGAACGCAAGAGGACCTGGCGAACCCCGGTAGGTGGCCGATCGGCTTCAGGACTCGAGCGCCAGCACGGCGCTTGGGCCGATATGCAGCTTCACGTTGGCGCCCACTGCGGGGCCATGGGGCGTGATGGCGTCAAGGGTGGTTGTCAACCCACCGACGTCTGCTTCCAGCCGCAGCTCGTAGCGGTCGCCGCGGAATCGACGCCGGACCACCGTCGCCGGCAGTTGCGCCGTGTCGTCGCCTGTGACATCCGCGTCGTCGTCTGCAACCACCACCTCGATGCGGTCGGCGCGCAGCACGAAGCTGTCTGGGCGGCCAGCGGCACTGGCCAGCGCCGGCGGGACTTCGGAGCCGAACACGTTCGTGTGCCCGAGGAATCGGGCTACTTGGGCGGTGCGGGGATCGGTCCACACCTCTTCGGGCGTGCCGACCCGCAGCAGGCGGCCCGAAGCCATCACCGCTATGCGGTCCGCCAGTGCGAACGCCTCGTGATGATCGTGGGTGACGTGAACGGCGGTGACACCGACCTGATCGAGTACGGGGCGCAGCTCGTCAATCAGCCGCTCGCGCAGAAGCCGGTCGAGCGAGCCGAACGGCTCGTCGAGCAGCAGCACCCTCGGCTCAGGTGCGAGGGCCCGTGCCAGCGAGACTCGCTGGGCCTCGCCGCCTGACAGCGTGGCCACATCACGGCCCTCGAAGCCCGCCAGGCCCACCAGCTCAAGCACTTCAGCCACTCGTCGGCGCCGTTCCGCGAAAGGCACTTTGGCCATGCGCAGCCCGAACGCCACGTTGCCCTCGACATCGAAGTGGGGAAACAGCACCTCGTCCTGGAACATCAGGCCGATGCCGCGCTGGTCGGGGCGCTGGCCGGTCAGGTCGCGCCCGTCGAGCTCAATGTGGCCGGCGTCCAGCGGCTGCAGTCCCGCGGCAGCGCGCAGCAGCGTGGTCTTGCCGCAGCCCGACGGCCCCAGCAGCACCACCATCTCGCCGTCGCCGACCGCAAGGTCCACCCCGTCGAGCGCCCTCGTGCTGTCGAAGTGGACGTGGGCACCCGTGATCCGCAGCGTCCCACCGCCTCGCCCGTCTGCCATGTGCACGACGCTACGCACTCGCTGCAGGCTGTCCGGACCGGTTTGCGAGCGAGAACACGATCGAGGCCGCTGCGACGGCTCTATGGCAGCACTCGAAACGCTCGACGCCGCTCGGGACCGTACCTGTAGATCCGATAGTGGTCGTCGAGCGAGAGCGCCTCGGTGATACCGAGTCGCTCCATGAGTGCCCAGCTCGTCCGGTCCGTCAGCGAGAATGCCTGGTCGTCGAACTGCTGCCTGATCGTCTCGGCGGCTTGGAGATCGGCGTCGGTTGTGCACTCAACTCGAGTGCGTGAGGCGTGAATCGCGCTGACGGCTTGGTGCGCTGCCGAATGATGAGATCTGATCCTCACAAGGTTCCACAGTTCAACCAGAACGTGATCACTGGTGACGAGCGAATCCACATGCTGAGCCAAGATCGACTGAGCCAAGTCCTGATCCGTATCGCTCTCGTCCGCAGCCGCGTACCAGATGCTGGTGTCGACGAACGTCGCCACGTGGGCTCACAAGCCCTTGTCGGCGTAGATTTTGTCAATTGCCTCGCCGATCATCTGATGCTTGTTCTTGCGGATGTTCGAACCGCCGCTGTCAAACAGCCCGAATAGCGCCGTAATGCTCTGCGCGGGAGCATCCTCTTCGAGATCTCGGTCGACGAGCCGTCGGATGTACTCCGACAGGGAGATGCCTTGTTGGGCTGCCTTGCGCTTGGCGAGGGCGTGCTGGTTGTCGTTGAGGATGATCATGGTGCGCATATTGTCACCTCAGCATATGTGGCAGAGCATAATTTATGCCGCCCGACTGTCCAACCGGTCATGCCACCCGCCGACGCCCGCCGAGCAATCCAGCGAACCCGTCGCCGACTGACAACAATGGGTGTCATGGGCGCGAGCGCGAGTTCGTCTGGGACGATGCAGCCCGCGAGGCCATCAAGGACTACAACCTCAAGGACCTCGGCATCTAGCGCCTCTGGTTTGGCGGAATCGCTGGCTGAGCAGGAATGAGAGATTGCGACGTGACAGAACGGCTGAACGGACGGACGGCATTGGTGACGGGGGCGAGCCGGGGCATCGGTGAGCACTGCGCCCGGGCCTTGGCCCGCGACGGTGCACGTGTGGCGCTGGCGGCGAGGACCACCGACGATCTGGAACGGATCGCGGCCGAGCTGCCGCACGACCCGGTGGTGATCCAGAGTGATCTTGCCGAAGCCAGTGCAGGTGCTGATCTGGCCGCTGCCGCGGTGGACGCACTCGGCGGTGTCGACATTTTGGTGAACAACGCAGGCCGAGGCGAGCGGCGCGAGCCCGGCGGCGAACAGGCAGTGCTGCAGCTCAACTACCTGGCGCCGCTGGAAACCACCCGGGCGCTGGCGCGCCAGATGGGCGAGCGAGGCAACGGCTCGGTGATCCACATGTCGTCGATCGCCGGCTCCGTCGGCGTGAGCGAGCTGCCCACCTACGGGGCAACCAAGGCTGCGCTGGATTCGCTCACCCGCTCGCAGGCAGCCACCTACGGCCGCTTCGGCATCCGCGTGAACGCCGTGGCGCCTGGCCTCATCATCACCGAGATGTGGGCTGCGGGCCGCGAGATTCCCGGTCTCGCCGACGGCCTCGAGCGCCACATCGCATTGGGCCGCTGGGGCGTGCCCGAAGAGATCGCCGACGTCGTCGCCTTCCTCGCCAGCGACGAAGCCCGCTACGTCACCGGCCAGACCATCACCGTCGACGGCGGCTACCAAGGCGTCACCGCCTGGGCCAACTACCCCGCCCCCAGCTCGTAAGCGCGTCAGCCCCGAGCGCCCGACGCCTTGCGCCCCGACAGCGAGACCCAGTCGTCGAGGCGGACGGGATCGGCTAGTTCGATGCCGTGACGGAGGTAGGCGGCAGCGACCGCCGAGGTTTGCCCGGCGGAGATGCCGCTGATGGTGAGCTGACCGCCTGACGCAACTCGCTCGGCAATCTCGTCGGCCAGCGGCATCAGCACATCGGCGGTGATATTGGCGACGACCACGTCGAATGTGCCGAGTTCAGCCTCACCGGCTGGAGCGGTGCTGAAGCTGGTCACGTTGTCGAGGCCGTTGCGGCGGGCATTGGCCTCTGCCGCCGCGACTGCTGCGGGCTCGATGTCGATGCCCACCGCCTCGGCTACGCCCAGCCGAGCTGCCACCAGCGCCAGCACCCCGCTGCCGCACCCCACATCGAGCACCCGCTGGCCGCCCGTGATGTGCTCAGCCAGCCACTCGGCTAGGAGCCGGGTGGACGGATGAGTGCCCGCTCCGAAGGCTCCGCCGGGGTCGATCTCGACCACCGCCGCAGCGTCGGCGTCTGCCCACGGGAGACACAGAGCCAGCTTCCCGCCCACCGGCACCGCACGATTGCGGTTCAGCCAACCCATGGCGTGCGCCTCGTCGGGCGGGCCCAGCACGGCGGCGTGACCGTCGGCGCGCAGCTCCGCCACCACTTCCCGAGCGGTGCGGTCGTCCGTCACCCGCACCCGACTCACCCACCGGTCCCGCCTCAGCCGTTCGTGTGTCACCGCCAACGCGGCTGCGGTCAGCCATTCCGGCGGCGACGGGCTGAGCAGGCCACCATCTGGTGCTTCGTGGCCGCCACCCTTCCCCAGCGGGGCATCGTCGGCGAGCACGACGCACGCACCGCCGTAGCGCTCGTCGCCACACAGCGAAGCCGGCGACTGCCGATCGCTCACCCCAGCATTCTCGCCATCAGACCGTCATGACGCCGCGTTCGGCCCGTCACAGCCCATCGCTAAGGTGGTAGCCCGCCGAACGGGGCCCGCACAGCGTGGGTTCCGCCAACCACCTTGGGGGTGATCGGTTTCGACTTTGACGGTTGAAGTGAGAGAAGCGAGCCGTGGTCTCCGGATCCACGAAAAAGAGCCGGAAACAAATACAAACGCCAACGTCGATCAAGACGATCTGGTGCTCGCAGCCTGACCTCAGGTTGTGAGTTCGGCCCGGTAGCCCCAGTCCTGCGGGCATCGGTGCCATCATCTGCAGGGCTCGCCCGCCGCCCGTGCCGACGGGGCGACGGGGACACGCACAGACGGCTACGGCGACTGGCAGGGTGTCGCTGCCCGCAACCGCCCGACAATCCCCCAGCGACTGCGCTCGGAGAAGACTCACCGAAACGTTGAAGGACGCGGGTTCG
>JAJDTF010000031.1 GCA_022827265.1 Acidimicrobiia bacterium
CGACGGCGTGATCCCGGTGGACGGCAACGGCGAAGCCGTCACCACCTTCGGGCCGCCGGTGGCCGGCACGAACTGGCTCGAAGACGAGTCGCTGTCGCAGCTCTACCTGATGGAGGGCCGCTGGCCCGTCGGCGGCAGCGAGTTCGCCATCGACATCACCACGTTCGAAGACGACGGCTACGACTTCGAGCTCGGCGGCACCTACCAGGTGGTCACGCCCACCGGTCCGCGCGAGTTCACCCTGACGGGCGCAGCGCAGTTCGGCTTTCCCGAGAATGCCGGCATCGGCGCCATTTTCTCGCTGTTCGACACGGCGACAGCCCAGGAAGTGCTCGGCTTTCCCGGCGAGTTCACCGTGATCAGCGTGCGGGCCGAAGCAGGCGCCGACATCGCCGAGCTGCAGACCCGCATCGAAACCGTGCTGCCTGACGGCGTCGAGGTCATCACCGCCGCCGACTCCGAAGAGGAGTTCAGCGACGCCACCGAGACGTTCATCGGGCCGTTCCAGACGATCCTGCTGGTGTTCGCGTTCATCGTGCTGTTCGTGAGCATGTTCATCATCTCCAACACGTTCAACATCGTGCTGGGCCAGCGGGTGCGCGAGCTCTCGCTGCTGCGGGCCGTCGGCGCCACGCCCCAGCAGGTGCGCATGTCGGTGCTGACTGAGTCGGCGATCATCGGCATTGTGGCCTCAGTGGCCGGGCTGGGTCTGGGCATGCTGGGCGCGCTCGGCATCAAGGGCCTGTTCAACGCGCTCGGCGCCTCGCTGCCCGAAGGCTCGCTGCCCCTCACACCGCGCACCGTGCTGTGGGCGGTGGCGGTGGGTGTGGGCTTCACGGTGTTGGCGTCGCTGGTGCCGGCCATCAAGGCCTCGCGCATCTCGCCGGTGGCGGGTCTGTCGGAGGGCACGAGCAGCGAAGAGCGTGCCAGCCTCGGCTGGAAGCGGCTGGCGAGCGGCGGCGTGCTGCTGGCCATCGGCCTGGTGCTGACGGGTCTCGGCCTGTTCGGCGACTTCGACGGTGCGACGCCGCAGCTCAGCACGCTCGGCGCGGGCGCCGCGATCACCTTCGTGGCAGTGTCGGTGCTCAGCCCCCTGGTGGCCAGGTCGGTGGTATCGCTGCTGGCGCGGCCGCTGGAGTGGATCATGCCGATCTCGGGCCGGCTGGCCCGTGCCAACGCCGCCCGCAACCCCCGGCGCACCTCCGCCACTGCGGTGGCGCTCACGATCGGCCTGGCACTCGTGACCATGGTGTCGATCGTGGGCCAGTCGCTCAAGGTGTCCTTCGGCGACCGCTTGGCCAGCGCAGTGAATGCCGATTTCATCGTGAGCGTGAACACACAGGCCGGATTGCCGAAGACGCTCAGCTCCGACATCCGCGCCGCCGGCATCGGCACACCAGTGGGATTCGATTTCGATCTCGTGCAGATCGAACCCAGCGGCGCTGACGTGCAGGCCACGGTGGTGCAGTCCACGCTCACCGCCGCCAGCGTCAGCGACCTCGACGCGGTGGTCGACATCGGCGTGACCGAAGGCACGCTGGACGGCTTCGACCCCCAGACCGGGCTGCTGATACACAGCAACGTCGCCGGCGACGAAGGCCTCGCGCTCGGCGATGAGGTCGACCTGACCTTCGTCAGCGGAGACCGCCGTACGGTCACGGTCACGGCCATCTTCGACGGCAGCGCCTTCTGGAGCAACTGGATCATCGACAGCGCCCTGTATGAGCAGGTGGCCACCACTGCGTTCGACGACATCGTGCTGGTGCGCTCCGACATCGACGACCCCGAGGCCGCTCGTGCAGCCATCGACGAGGTGATGACCGGCTACCCACAAGCCGTGCTCGAAGACCGCCAGGAGTTCCAGGAGAGCGTGGAGTCCAGCCTGAACACCGTGCTCGTGCTGGTGAACGTGTTCCTGGGCTTCGCCCTGCTGATCGCGCTGATCGGCATCGTGAGCACGCTTACGCTGTCGGTGTTCGAGCGCATCCGCGAGATCGGGCTGCTGCGAGCAGTCGGCATGACCCGTCGGCAGATGCGGCGCATGATCCGCTGGGAAGCCGCTGCCGTCTCTCTGTACGGCGCCGTGGTGGGCGTGGTGCTGGGCGGGGCGTTCGGTATGGCCACCGTGGCGGCGATCCCCGACGACATCATCGACACTGTTTCGATTCCGGCGGCGCAGCTGGTGTTCTTCCTGGTCATCTCGGTGGCATTCGGGCTGATCGCTGCACTGTTCCCGGCATTCCGGGCGAGCCGGATGAACGTGCTCGACGCCATCGCAGACGAGTAGCGCTGGTCGGACAGGTGCGGGGCGGGCGAATCAATGCTGAAGCTCGCCCTGCGGAATCTGCTCGACAAGAAGATCCGCTTCGTGCTCACGACGCTGTCGGTGGTGACCGGCGTGACCTTCGTGGTGGGGACATTCGCGCTCACCGACAGCCTGCGCTCTACCTTCGGCGACCTGGCGCAGGACATCGCCGGCGAGACCGATCTGACCGTGCGCGCCGCGCAGGAGATCGGCAATGAAGCCGACCGCCCGACGATCCCGGATTCGCTGCTCGACGAGGTTGCAGCGGTTGACGGCGTGGTCGAGGCCTCGGGCACCGTGCAGGCGCGCAACGTGGTCATCGTGGACAGCGAGGGCGACGCCATCCGGCCGCAGGGCCCGCCCGCGCTGGGGATGAACTTCTCGTCGCGGGTCTTCTTCCTCATCGAGGGCACCGAACCGCGGGGTCAGGAATTCGTCGTCGACGCGACGACGGCGACGAACAACGACCTGCGGGTCGGCGAGACCTACGACATCAGCGGGCCGGTGCGCTCGCAGCCCTTCGAGCTGGTCGGCATCTTCAACTTCGGCGCGCCCGACACCAACACCAGCCTCGGCCAGACGATGTCGGTGTTCGACACCGACACGGCCCAGCAGTTCCTGGGCTTCGGCGACAGGCTGGCCGAGATACGCGTGCTGGTCGGCAGCGGCGCCGACGTGGCCGAAGTGCAGTCGGCCATCGCAGCGCTGGGCTCTGACTACGAGGTGATCACCCAGGAGGTCGCCGCACAGGAGCAGACCGAGCAGTTCCAGAACGTCCTCAACATCTTCACCTCGATCCTGCTGGTGTTCGCCTTCATCGCGGTGTTCGTGTCGGCGTTCATCATCAACAACACGTTCCAGATTGTCGTCACTCAACGGGTGCGCGAGATCGGGCTGTGGCGGGCCATTGGCGTGACGCCCAAGCAGGTATCGCGCTCGATCGTCGTCGAGTCGGCGATCGTGGGGCTGCTCAGCACGGCCATCGGCATCGCCGTCGGCATGCTGGTCAGCCTCGTCATGCGGGCGGCCATCCGTGCGAGCGGCTTCGGCCTGCCGTCGGGGCCGCTGGTGCTGCGGCCGCGCACCGTCGTGTTGGCATTGGTGATCGGTCTGGGTGTCACGATGATCGCCTCGATCGTGCCTGCCATGCGGGCGCGCCGCATCACGCCGATTGCCGCGTTGTCTCAGGACCACCGCATCGAACGCAGCGGGTGGCGCCGACGGGTCGCCGTGGGCGGAGCTGTCACCGCTGCGGGCGTGGTGTGTCTGGCGCTGGGCATGGCCGGTGTCGGCAGCACCGCCGCGGTGCTCGCGCTGACGGGCATCGGCGCGCTCGTCACCTTCGTGGGTCTCAACGTCGCCAGCCCGGCAATCGCGCGTCCGGTGGTGCGCGTGCTGGGACGTCCCCTCCAGGCGCTGTTCGGGATGCCGGGCCGGCTGGCGCGTGAGAACGCGGCCCGCAACCCCCGGCGCACCGCATCCACCGCCGGCGCTCTCATGATCGGCGTGACGCTGATGGCAGCGACGTCGGTTGTCGGCGCCTCGGTGAGCAACACGATCGCCGACGTCCTCGGCGACGCCGTGCTGGCCGACTACTTCGTGCGCAGCGACGCATCGCCGTTCGATCCGGCGACTGGCTTTCCGGCGCAGGTCTTGAGCGATTTGGAAGACAGCGACGAGATCGAGAGCGTCGTCGGCTACCGGGTGGCGTTCGGCGGGATGGTCGTGGGCGGCGACAGCCGTGATGTGGTGACCGCCGACTTCGACACGGTGGAGCGCCACATGGACGGCGACGTGATCTCCGGGTCGATCACCAGCGGTGATCCGCTCACCGGCATCGCGCTGCACGTCGACCCCGCCGAAGACCTCGGCGTCGCCGTGGGCGACACGTTGGATGCGACGTTCCCCGACAATCAGACCGTCACGCTGACCGTGACAGCGGTCTTCGCCGACGCGGCCATCTACGGCAACTGGCTCATCGACAACGCCTTGTGGGAGCAGCATTTCGGCCGCCTCGACTACCGCTTCGGCACTGCAGTGGTTCAAGCCGGCCAGGCTGAACGCGGCCAGATCGCACTTGCCGATGTGGTCGACCGCTATCCCGGCGTGATCGGCGAGAACAGGGTGGAGTTCCGCGAAGCCAACCAGAGCCTGGTCAACTCGATCTTCGCGGTGATCACCGTGCTGCTGGGCCTGTCGTTCGTGATCGCGCTGATCGGCATCGCCAACACGCTGGCGCTGTCGGTGTTCGAGCGCACACGCGAGATCGGCCTGCTGCGAGCCGTGGGCATGACCCGGCGCCAGCTGCGGCGAGCCGTGCGGTGGGAGGCAGCGATCGTCGCCACCTTCGGCGGCCTGATGGGCGTGGTGGTCGGCACGGTGCTGGGCGTGGCCGGTTCGCTGGCCACGCCAGACTCGTTCATCACCACCGTCGATGTGCCGTATGGAACGCTGGCCGTCTACATCGTGGTGGCGGGGCTGGCAGGTCTGCTGGCCGCAGTGATGCCGGCCCGCCGCGCCGGGCGCATGCAGATCCTGGACGCGATCGCCCACGAGTAGCGGGCCTGTTCCGGGCGTCGTTTCTAGAATGCCGCGATGAAGTGTCCTGCGTGCGCCACTGAGGTCCCGCAGGGCGCACGCTTCTGTCATACCTGCGGCAACCTGCTCGTCTCCACCGAGGAGCGCCGCGTCGTCACGGTGCTGTTCGCCGACCTGGTCGGGTTCACGTCGATGAGCGAGGCCGCTGACCCCGAAGAGATCAAGCACCTGATCGATCAGTGCTTCCAGCGGCTCGTGGCAGACGTGACTGCCTTCGGGGGCACCGTCGACAAGATCATCGGCGACGCGATCCTGGCTTTGTTCGGTGCGCCCACGGCGCATGAAGACGACCCTGAGCGGGCCTTGCGGGCCGCGTTCCGCATGCAGCGCTCGCTGGAGGCTTTCAACGCCGAGCGCAGTCTCGACCTGCGGATCCGCATTGGCATCAACACCGGCGAGGTGCTGGTGGGGGCGCTGCGGGCCGGCGGCGACTACACGGCCATGGGCGACACCGTCAACATCGCGAGCCGCCTCGAGACGCTGGCCGAAGCCGGCGAGGTGCTGGTGGGCCCCACGACGCAGGCGGCCACCGATTCCATCGTGAACTACACGGCCCGGGGCGAGATCGGCCTGCGCGGGCGTGACGAGCCCGTGCCCGTCTTCCTGGCCAGCGGCGAGCTGGCGCCGCCCGGCCGCCACCGCAGCGCCACGATCTCGCCGCTGGTGGGGCGCGATCTCGAACATGCCCTGCTGGAGACCGCGATCGACACAGCGGTGGCCCGCCGGCGTGCGGGGCTCTGCCAAGTCGTGGGCGAGGCCGGCATGGGCAAGACCCGCCTCGCCCGTGAGGCCGCGCACGGCGCCACCGAGCGCCATGACGCCATGGTGCTCGAGAGCATGGCGCTGCCCTACGACGAGACCAACCCGCTGCGCTGCCTGGGCGATGCCATCGCGACCGCAGCAGGGGTCAACGCCGGCGACTCGACCGTGCAGGCCACCCGGCGCGTCTCGTCGCTGGTGGCCGACGTGCTGCGGCCCGCCGACGGCGAGACTCAGATCGTCAACTACGAGGAGATCGACGAGATCACCGACGTGGTGCTCGCCGTGCTGGGCCGGGTGGGCAGCGGCGACCCCGC
Organism: Acidimicrobiia bacterium; assembly: GCA_022827265.1. Classification (GTDB taxonomy): domain Bacteria; phylum Actinomycetota; class Acidimicrobiia; order Acidimicrobiales; family Poriferisodalaceae; genus Poriferisodalis. The sequence goes on from JAJDTF010000031.1 coordinate 5,980, forward strand.
CGAGATCGAGTGGCGCGCCGAGGCCACCTTCCGCTCCCTGCGCCGCTGCTTGGGAGCAATGACGCGCCGCCAGCCCGTCGTGCTGCTGCTGAGCGACGTGCACTGGGCCGAAGAGCGACTGCTCCGCGTGCTCGAGCAGCTGCTCGCTGCACTGGCCAACCAGCCGTTCGTGGTGATCACCACGGCCCGGTGGAACGTCGACGAGCAGCGCTGGACGGTGCCGCCGGGCCGGCACAGCACGGTGGTGCTGAACCTGGATCCGCTCAGCCGCGAGGCCACCGCCGAGCTGGCCGCCGAGCTGCTGGGCGGCAGCGTTCCTGCCTACCTGACCGATCAGCTCTACGAGCGCAGCGGAGGCAACCCGTTCTTCCTCGAGGAGATGTGCGTGCTGCTGCGTGAATCGGGCGTAGTGGGTCCCGGTGCACGCCCCGATCACGAGGAGCGGTCGCTGGCGGAGATGCCCGACACGCTGCGCGGGCTGGTTGCCGCCCGTCTCGACACGCTGAGCTCGCCCGAGCGGCGGCTGGTGGACGCCGCGTCGGTGCTCGGCGGCGGCGGCTCGACCAGCGAGCTGCTGAGGATGACGGCGGCCACGAATCCCGACACCAGTGCCGAGAGCGACTCCGCCACCTTCCAGCGGCTGGTCGACAAGGACATCTTCACCAGCGAGGCCGATGTCTGGACGTTCCGCAGCGACGTGGTGCGTGATGTGGCCTACAGCATGCTCACCAAGACCGACCGGGCCGAACGGCATCTCGATGTCGCGCTGTGGCTGGCGCAGAACCGGGACGATCCCGCGAGCGACTCGGTCGGCGTGATAGCGGATCATTTCGCCTCGGCGGTGGAGCTGGGCGCCGATGCCGGGCAGCCGGCTGGGGCCAGGACCGCTGATGGGTCATTCGAGGGCGGCATGAACGAGGTGGCCATCGAGTGGCTGGGCCGTGCCGGCAAGTGGGCCGCTGCGCGAGACAGCCACTACGCCGCGGCGCAGTTCTACCGGCGTGCCATCGAGATGCTCGGCGATGCCGACCCGCGCCTCATCGACATGGCACTGGGCCGGGCGGCGGCACGCCTGCGGCTGGGGGAGCTGCACGGCGCCCATGCCGACGCCGAGCTGGCACGAGCGCTCGCAACGCTGAACGGCAACCGGCTGGCGGCGGCTCATGGATTGCGTGTGCTGGGCGAGGTTGCGCTGGCCGGCGATGAGCACGCTGCGGCCGACAAGCTGCTGGCCGATGCGCTCGATCAGTTCCGCACCCTGGGCGAGGTGCGTGAGGCGGCCGAGTCGCTGCGGCTGCGGGGGCTGGCCTCGCTGCGAGCCGGCGAGTATGCCCGTGCCGACCGCTACATCAACGAGGCCAACGGCACCTTCGGGCACCTGGGCGACGAGAGCGGCGTGGCGTGGTGCCTTCAGAATCTGGCATGGCTCTCGTTCGAACAGGGCTTGATCGACGAGGCCGGTGATCGCATCACCACCGCCATCGAACGGTTCGGCGACCTGGGCGACACCGTCGGCCTGGCGACGGCCGAAGGACTGCTCGCCTTCCTGCGCTTCCATGCCGGCGATCGCGACGAGGCCGAGGAGCTGGCGACGTCGGTGCATGCGATTGCCCACGAGCGGGGCGAGCGCTTCACCGAAGCCATGATGGACCTGCTGCTGGGGTCGCTCGGACTGTGGTCGGGCCGGGCCGCGGACGCTGTGGAGCGGGCCAAGGCTGCTGAGCAGGTGTTCCGCGACGTGCACAGCGACTTCGGCGAGGTGCAGGCGATGGGGCTGCTGGGCCGGGCCTACGCGGCCGTCGGCGAGCTGCAGCGCAGCAGGGCGATGCTGGCCGAATGCCTGCAGCGGGCCAGCGACATGCCGGGCCAGCCGCTGGAGGGATTCGCCCGGGCGGTCCGGGCGGGCGCCGCGGTGCAGATGGGCCAGCCCGAGATGGTCAGCGAAGACCTGGCGCGTGCGGGCTGGGAGCAGTCAGCGGATCATCGTCCGCGTGAGCCGCGGCGGGGCCCCGATCAGACCGCGGTGATCGGCCAGCGTGATCTCGACGTCTCGCTGGGGCTGGCGCTGGCGCAGCTCGGCCAGGCGGAAGACGCCATCGCCGCGCTCGAGGCCGTTCCCATTGCAGACCTGCCCTCCACCTACCTGCACTCGTGTCTCGCGATCGCCTATGTCACCGCCGGGCGCACGGTTGACGCACTCGAGCAGTCCCGCTTCGCCATGGCCAGCGGCACCGGCACGTACGTGGATGTGCGCAATGCCTTGGTGGCACGGGCGCTGGCGCACGCCCGCGACGCCGACCTGCCGGCGATGGAGGCGGCGTTCGAGCAGGTGATGCTCCTCACCGACGCCACCGACAGCCGGCTCAGCCAGACCGTGGTGCGGCTGGCCCGTGCCATCGGGCATGAGTGCTTCGATGCGCCTGACACTGCGGCGCTGCGGTCGGAGGCCGAGGTGGGGATCGCTCAGCTCGGTGCGCGCCCGAGCGGCTGGGAGACGGCGTTCCGGCTTGCCGCCGGCTTGGAGGCTGCGGCGCCGGTCATCACCGGCCCGCTGCCCGAGGCCATCCCGTTCCCGGGATTGACCGACCAGTAGCCGCGCACGAACCGGTGCGCCCGCTGCGGAGACGGCAGGACCCTCTGCTCCCGCGATCCAGCAGGTCGCAACGTCGCAGAGTTCCCTGCCGCCTCCTCCGCTATGTCGTCTGTGCCTCTGAGCACCGTCGGCGCGGGCCGGTAATCTCGCCGCAATGTCTCGTGTGCTGATTGCCAAGCTCGGTCTTGACGGGCATGACCGCGGGGTCAAGGTGGTGGCCCGCATGCTGCGGGACGCCGGCTTCGAGGTCATCTACACCGGCCTGTTCCAGACGCCCGAGAGCGTGGTGGCCGCGGCCATCGACGAAGACGTGGACGCCATCGGGGTGTCGATGCTCTCGGGCGCCCATGAGGCGCTGATGCCTCTGGTGGTGCAGCGCCTGCGCGAGGCCGACGCTGAGAGCATCCCGGTCATCCTGGGCGGCATCGTGCCCGACGGCGACCTCGAAGCCATGGAGCAGGCGGGCGTGGCGGCAGTGCTCACCCCCGGCGCCACCGCCGACGAGGTGGTGGCTGCTGTGCAGGGCGCCATTGATCGTTCCCGCGGCTGACGTTCCCTTGTGTGCCGTCCGCGCGGCGGCGGGTGTGCGGCGGCTGTCGGCGTGTCTCGATGAGAAATCGGTGAACAGCACCCGACCGGCAAGCAGGCCCGCACGGGCAGGCGGGTAGATTGCCCACGGCGTCGAGTTGAGGGCAGGGGCTCATGGACAAGATCGGTGTGGTGGGCTGCGGCCTGATGGGGTCGGGCATCGCCGAGGTTGCGGCCCGCAACGGGTGCGATGTGAAGATCGTGGAGGTCAACGAGGATGCGCTGGCCGCCGGCATGGCCCGCATCGAGAAGAGCCTGAACCGGGCCGTCAACGCCGGCAAGCTCGACGAGTCCGGGCGGGAATCGACGCTGGGCGCCATGTCGTTCGGCCTCGATCTTGACGAGCTGGCCGACCGTGAGTTCGTGATCGAAGCGGTGGTCGAGTCGGAGCCGGCCAAGCTGGAGGTGTTCGGGCGGCTGTCGAAGGTGCTCGACGATCCCGGTGCGGTGATGGCGTCGAACACGTCGGCCATCCCGATCATGAAGCTGGCCATGGCCACCGATCGGCCGGCGCAGGTCATCGGCATGCACTTCTTCAACCCGGTTCCGGTGATGGGACTGGTCGAGGTCATCTCGTCGCTGCTGACCGCCGAGGAGACGGCGCAGCGCTGCCGGTCGTTCGCTTCGGACCGGCTCGGCAAGCGGGTGGTGGACAGCCAGGACCGGGCGGGGTTCGTGGTGAATGCCCTGCTGATCCCCTACATCCTGTCGGCTATCCGGATGCTCGAATCGGGCTTCGCTTCGACCGAGGACATCGACGCCGGCATGGTGCTGGGCTGCAACCATCCGATGGGGCCGCTGGCGCTGTGCGACTTGATCGGCCTCGACACGACGCAGGCGGTGGCCGAGTCGCTGTATGAGGAGTTCCGCGAGCAGCTCTACGCCCCGCCGCCGATGCTCAGCCGCATGTGCGACGCCGGGTTGCTGGGCCGCAAGACCGGCCGGGGCTTCTACACCTACGGCTGACATGTCGGCTGACGGTGAGGTGCCGACGGGCATCGATGCCCCTGCGGTCAGCGAGTGGTTTGCCGCCCATGTGCCGCAGGCTGCGCAGCCGCTGCGCTTTGAGCTGATTGCAGGCGGGCATTCGAATCTGACCTACCGGGTGCACTGCGCCGACGGCTCGTCGGTGGTGCTGCGGCGGCCGCCCTTGGGCCATGTGCTGGCCACGGCGCACGACATGGGCCGTGAGCACAAGATCATCTCGGGCGTGGGGCAGACCGATGTGCCGGTGCCCCGGGCGATTGCGCTGTGTGCCGACGAGACCGTGAACGAGGCGCCGTTCTACGTCATGAGCTACGAGGCGGGGGCGGTGCTGCACTCGGCGGAGGAGTCGGCGCTGGTGCCTGACGCTGAGCGGGTGCCGCTGAGCCGCCGGGTCGCCGAAGTGCTGGCCCTGCTGCATGCGATCGAGCCCGACGATGTCGGGCTGGGCGACCTGGGCCGGCGGGAGGACTACCTGGGTCGGCAGCTGCGTCGCTGGAAGCGTCAGTGGGAGCAGTCGAAGACTCGTGAGCTGCCGATCATGGATGAGATCGCCGCCGAGCTGGAGGCCCGCAAGCCCGCCCAGGTCGGCTCGGCGATCGTCCATGGCGACTACCGGCTCGGGAACATGTTGAGCGGCAACGGCGACATTGTCGCGGTGCTCGACTGGGAGCTGTGCACGCTCGGCGACCCGATGGCCGATGTGGGCTACCTGATGAACAACTGGGTGACGCCCGATGAGCGGTCGACGGGCACCTCGGCGCCCACGCAGGCGGGCGGGTTCGCTTCCCGCAGTCAGATGCTGGATTGGTACGCCGATGCGTCGGGGCGTGATCTGTCGCAGGTCGACTACTACCGCGCGTTCTCTTACTGGCGTCTGGCTGCTATATCGGAGGGCGTGCTCAACCGGTACCTGCGTGGGGTGATGGCTGACGCCGAGGACACCGACACCGACCTGTTCCGTGAGAACGTCGATTTCCTGTCGACCAGCGCAGCCGAACGCCTCGCCGTTCGCTGATGACCGACAAGTCCGGCGCTCGGCTCGATCCCGGCGAACCAGATCGGGAGTCGGCCACCGAGGCTGGACCCGCAGACGACGCAGACCAGCCTGAACCTCAGGCCGCCATGCCTGCGGCAGCCGGAACCCCGCCGCAGCAGATCACGGCGCCGCCGGGCCGCTTCGGATGGGTGCCGTCGGGCGCCCAACAGCCTCCCGACAGTGGATCAACGGCATCGGCCGAGACGCTGGTGCCCGAGTTTCTTGCCGAGCGGCCTGAGCAGCCAGCCGCCACTGCGCCTGTCGCGACCACCGCGGCTGAATCCGCCACGGAGTTCGCGACCGGGACGCTGGCCGCTCCCGACAGGTCAGCGCGGCGGCCCGGGTGTCTGCTGGTCGGTATTGCGGGTGCGGTGGGGGCGCTCGTCGGCGCGTTGACGGCGGGGTTGCTGCTGGTCATCGTGCTGGCCGGCGATGACGGCCCCGACACGGCTGCGCCGGTGACAGAGGTGCCCCCTGACGTTGATCAGCCGCAGCCGGACTCGCCGCCAGCCATCACGGCGATACCGGCGAGCGTCGAGAGCGCGGCGAGCGATGTGCAGCCACCCGAAGGGTCCACTGGCGATGCCGACTTCTGGAGCCAGGTGCTCGCCAACTCCGACCTCTTCGGCGCTGCGCCCGACGGGTCCGGCGACTCCGGCACCGGGCCGGTGGATGGGACGGTCGAGCTCGACCCGGACACCCTCGCTGAGGTCTGGGCGCGCATGCTGGCCGGCGAATCGGCCCAGCCGGGTTCGCCACTAGGAAGCCGCTTCGAAGGCATCAACGTCAAGGCGGTTCTCGAGGCGGTTCAGGAGTCCGTCGTCATCGTGAAGACCCCGACCGAGGAGAACCCGGACAGCGGCGGTTCAGGCTTCGTCGTTGCAGCCGATGGCCATATCATCACCAACGAACATGTGGTCCGAGATGCCGAAACGGTGGCGGTTCGCCTGTTCGGCGGCGAGCTTGTGCCTGCCGAGATCGTTGCCAGCGACCCGACGCGCGATCTCGCAGTGTTAAGGATTGATCGCGACGGATTGCCGGCAGTTCGTCTCGGATCCGCCGAGGGTGTCGAAGTCGGGGACGAAGTGATCGCCATCGGCAACGCCTTCAGCATTGACGGCGAACCCACCGTTACGGCGGGCATCGTGTCGGGCCTCGATCGCGACATCGAGTTTCCCGACGGCAAGCGGCTCGTGAGACTCATACAGACGGATGCCGCCATCAATCCGGGCAACTCAGGTGGGCCGCTGGTGAACGCCGCAGGCGAGGTCATCGGCGTGAACACCGCAATCCGCGCCGGTTTCGCGGAGGGGATCGGCTACGCCATCTCGATTGATCATGCCCGCCTGATCATCGATCACCTGCTGGATGGAGTGGTGCAGGCCAAGGCCTATCTCGGTGTCCTGATCGCCTCCGTCGAGGATCTGCAGGCACACCGGCAGCCGCCGGATCCCAGCCAACCAGATCCGCTTGAGGGACTAGGTGATGCCGGACCAGAGACGGTCGAGCCGGGTCCGGATCCCGATGATGAACTCGCGGATGTCGACGTGCCGCCTGAGGTGACCTACGGGGCGTATGTCGTTCGCGTGGAGCCGGGACATGCGGCGCAGCGAGCGGGCATTGTGCCAGGCGACGTCATCGTGTCCTTCGAGGGCATGACCGTCCGCACGAGCCAAGAGTTGATTGTCGAGATTCTGGCACTGGTGCCAGGTGACCGGGTCCAGATGGAAGTCATCGGCCAGGACGGGCGTGTTCGTGCCGTAGAAGTGGTGCTGGGCTCATTCCCGGAAGCGGAATAGTCGACCCAGAGGCCTCGTTAGGTCACATTCACGAGCGCAGATGCGTGACATATCGGCTGGCGATGGTGTTTTCGTGTATCTACAGCTCTCCCTCATGCAGATGTGTATATGGATGTGCTGGCCAGTTCCCATCTGGGAAATGATTGATGGCGTACTTGTCAACTTCGGCTCTGCCATGCAGTGCGGTCTCGGTTGCATATGGGCACCGCCTTCGGACCCCGGGATCATCACGGTCTAGCGATCTCTCAGCGGCCCAGTGTCCGCGGGCGCAACTTGGCCGCGTGCATGTGTGACGCTCGTCCGCGAAACTGCGAGGGCCGGACGCACCGGCATCACGCTGAGCAAGGGAGCATGATGGCTGATCGAATCTTTGACACTGGAACCGACGACATTTCGGTCGAGGTGACCGACGGCGTGATGACCGTCACGCTGAACCGTCCCGACCGCCGCAACGCCATGTCCACCGGGATGCTCGACGGGCTGGTGGCCTCGCTGGCCGACGCCGAGACGGCCACCGACGTGGGCTGTGTGGTGCTGACCGGTGCGGGCGGCGCGTTCTGTGCCGGCGGCGATGTGAAGGGCATGGCTGCGGCCGGCGGCGAGGGGGGCGGCAGCCCGCTGCAGTACGACGCCCGGGTGCACAACCAGCGCCGCAGCCAGCGAGACACCTCGGGCAAGCTGTACGAGATGCCCAAGCCGACCATCGCGGCGCTGCCGGGGGCGGCTGCGGGGGCGGGACTGTCGCTGGCGCTGGCGTGCGACCTGCGCTATGCGGCGCCCAACGCGATCATGACCACGGCGTTTGCCCGGGTGGGTTTCAGCGGCGACTACGGCGGCACGTGGTTCATGTCTCGGCTGATCGGCTCGGCCAAGGCGCGTGAGCTGTACTTCCTGTCCGACCGGGTCGATATGGATCAGGCGGTGTCGCTGGGCTTGGTGAACGGGGTGTTCCCCGCGGAGAGCCTGATGGACGAGGTGGGTGCCATTGCCCGGCGGCTGGCTGCTGGGCCCACCGTGGCGTACCGCTACATGAAGGAGAACCTGAACCGGGCGGTTCATGGCGACATGGGCGAGTGCTTGGACATGGAGGCCGCGCACCACATCCACACCGGCCAGACCGATGACCACAAGGAAGCGGCGCAGGCCTTCGTGGAGAAGCGCGAGCCGGTGTTCCACGGTCGCTGATCCAGATCTTCTAAAGCGCGTTCGATTTCCGCGATTGGCGGCGCAGGCTGAGCCGTACGCTGGTACGGATGCGGAACGAGGTCGAGCCAGGTCAGGTTGATCTGGCGCGCGTGCCGCAGGTCGGACGGGTTGACTCAAGCGCTCCGGCCGAGTCGGGTGAGCCGGTGGGTTCCCGAGTCAGGTCGGCGGGTACCCCGGTCATCGAGCGTCGCGATGTCGAGACGGGTCAGCAAAACGGCCTGTCCACGGCACCCCGTCCCGCCGCGGCACCCCGTCCGGCCTCTGCAGTTCGGTCGGCCACGGCAGCTCGCCCCATCTCCGCTGCTGATCGACAGGTGCCGCCGGCGTCTCCACGAGTTCGCGAAGCGGTGTCGGGCCGAGCTTGGCGGGCGCTCACTGTGGCGTCGCTGGGAACGGTGCTGGTCGGTTTCAACAGCACGGCCTCCAACTTGGCGCTCGACTCGATCCGCGACAGCTTCGCCGGCGCAACGGCATCCGACGTGGGCTGGGGCATTGCCGGATTCATGATCGGTACGGCTGCGTTCCTGCCGCTGGCCGGACGTCTCGCCGACAGGATCGGCCGCAAGCGCATCTTCCAGATCGGGCTGGCGCTGTTTGCGCTGTCCGCGGTGTTCTCCGCCATCGCGCCCACCGTGTGGACGCTGAACATGGCCCGAGTGCTGCAGGCAATCAGCGGTGCAGCGATCCTTCCGGCATCGCTGAGTCTTGTGCTGCCGTTGTTCCCCGAGTCGAGACGAACAACCGCGGTGGGACTCTGGTCGGCATCAGGGCCGCTGGCCGCCGCGATTGCACCCCAGGTGTCCACGCTGATGCTGGCCGCAGCGGGTTGGCGCGTGCTGTATTTCGTGAGCGCTCCGATTGCTGCGTTGCTCTTTGTCGTGGGCTGGCGCGTACTGCGAGAACAGCCGCCACCGCCGAAGCGCCAGCGGCTCGACATCGTGGGAGCGGCTGCCGGCACGGTGGCACTGCTGGCAATCGTGACGCCGCTCATGCAGGGCAAAGACTGGGGATTGCTCTCGCCTGTCGCACTGGCACTCGGCGGGGTCGGTGTGGTGGCACTGGCAGTCTTCGTCTTCAATTCACTGCGCCACGCCGAGCCGTTGCTGAACCTGCACCTGTTCCGTCGGCGCAACGTGTGGGTGACGCAGCTGGCCAACTTCCTCGTCGGCCTCTCGTCGCAGTCGCTGTGGCTGCTGTGGCCGTTGTTCCTGCAAAATGTGTGGAACTACGGGGTGGCAGCGGTCGGGCTGGCGCTCACACTGGGTCCGATCGCTGCGGGCTTTTCCACCGTCACGTTCAGCCGCTTGGGCGAACGCTGGAATGCGGTCGGCTTCTGCCGGACCGGCTCGGCAATGCAGATCGCCTCCGTCGGCTGGATGGTGCTGACGTTGGGGACCACGCCGAATTACTGGTTCGTCATGGCGCCCAGCATCGCCCTGTTCGGCCTGGGCTGGGGCATGTGCGTGCCGCTGCTCAACAGCGTGGCGCTCAAGGCGGTGCCCGAGAACTACTTCGGCGAAGTCAGCGGGCTGTTCAACACCTTGCGCTACGCATCCGCGGCGATCGGCATAGCGGCGCTCTTTGCGGTGCTCACGGAAGACTCCGGTGCGGCTTCGCTGATCTACTACCAGCGGGCGCTCGTGTTCTTCTTGATTGCCGCCAGTGTGGGGTTCATGTCGCTGTGGATTCCGATGAGTCGGGCGGGCCAGTCGGATCGTTGAGTCACGCATGCTTGCGTTCGGATTGCATCTGAGCATCGGTTCCGGGCCGCCTCCGTCGCTGGGTGACGTTCGGCGTTGCTGGCCGGGGAGTTCGTCTGGCACGCTGAGCGACGGTGTCGTTGGATCAGATGCTCCGGCTGTTCGCGGTGGCTGCGTTGGCGTGCAACGCGGCGGTGCTCGGTCTCGCGGCGATCACCGTGCGGCGTCGTGGCCGCGATTCGGCCGGTCGTGGCGCGGTCAGTGCTCAGGCGGTGGTGGGGGTTGCGGCGCTGCTGGCTGTGGGTGCCACGCTCGGCTCGCTGTACCTGTCGGAGATCGCGCATCTGGAGCCGTGCCGCTGGTGCTGGTTCCAGCGCATCGCCATGTATCCGCTGGCGCTGGTGCTGGTGGTGGGCTGGCTGCGGCGGGACAGGGGGGTTCATCTGTACGGGCTGCCGATGTGCCTGGCGGGCGCTGCGATGTCGACGTGGCACTACCTGCTGCAGCACTTCCCCGATCTGGAGGGCGCCACGACGTGCAGCATCACGAGCCCGTGCGCGCTGCGGTACGCGTGGGAGTTCGGGTTCGTGTCGATCCCCTACATGGCCGGCAGCGTGTTCGTGCTGGTGGGTGGGCTGCTGATCGTGTCGCGCCACCGGCCCTGACGTTGCCGTTCGGCATCTGTCGCCGCCCGTTCCTTCGCCGTCATTTCTTGCTCGCGGCCGCCAGGAATGCCTTGCTCGCACCATCCGTTGCCGGTCACCCTCGCCCATCTCCCGCTCGCCGCACTCCGTCGCGTTCTGTATCTGGCATCGAGGGCTGTCCGTCGGTCGGCGAGGATCATCCCTTCGTCTGACGACTCAATGCTCGTGATCATGAGTCGCTCCGCGGTGCTTCTACGGTGTGCACCATGAACATGAATGCGACCGAGCGATGAGACGGCTGCTCGGCAAGCTGATCCCCCGGTCCACCGGCGGGCGCTGGTTCCTTGGCGTCGGCGCTGCTGCGGTGATCGGCATCGGCATCTACTTGGTGTTCTTCGTGTTCGCCCTTCATCTGATCTTCGTGGATGAGGTGGTCGACGAGGCGGGCCCCGAGTTCGCCGTCGAGGTCGACATCGATGAGCTGATCAGCGACGCGCTCGAGACCGGCCCCGTTGCGACGACGGCTGCCGTCGCCGTGACCGGCAGCGATGACCAGCCCACCGACCAGTCGATGTCGGTGGGCGAGCATGACGCGCCGGACGGGTCAGCCGGTTCGGCGGAGACTGACGGTTCAGCAGGGTCTGCTGAGTCCAGCGAGTCCGCCGAGTCTGACGCGTCGAGTGAGTCCAGCGAGTCCGCTGAGTCAAGCGAGTCCGCCGGTTCCGACGGGTCCACTGAGTCCAGCGAAACTGGGGAATCAGGGGAGACCGAGGATCAAGGCGTGCGGGTGGCCTACGTGGGCAGCTTCGGGCCCCGGTCACACCCGGCCGAGGGCACGGCGGTGGTGCTCACCGACGGCACGCAGACCTTCCTGCGCTTCGACGACGACTTCGCCACCGACAACGGGCCGGACCTCAACGTGTACCTGCACACGGCGGGCCCCGACGCATCGGTCGATGATCTTGTGGGCGACTTCATCGACCTGGGCGACCTGAAGGGCAACATCGGGGCGCAGAACTTCGTGATTCCCGGCGATGTCGATCTCGATCGCTACAACACCGTGTCGGTCTGGTGCGTCCGATTCCGCGTGGTCTTCGGCACCGCCGAGCTGGCACCCATGAACTGACTCACCGCCGGCCACGTGCGCTGAGCACGGCCGGACGGACGCGGTCGCCGTTGGTGCAACGGCGACAGGGGTACCTCTCGAGGCAGAACCCGGTACCGGTAGGCCAGACGGTGATGTGCGGATCACGGCCGGTCGCATCGGCCCCAGGGCCCCGCGCGCAAGACCCTCTGGCCGTCCTTCTTCCGGCTGTCGGCTCCTGTTCCCGGTCGCCATTCAATGGCAGCTCGGGCCAGAGTCTCCCTGCCGCTCTCACTCGCTGCGCTCGCGCCCAGCCTCGTAGTGTCTTGGCATGACGGCGGGGGCGGTCAAGGACGGGCGGGCGCATCTTGCTGCGCTCGACGTCGACCGGGCGGTGTTCCTCGATGGCGAGCTGATCACCCGGGTCGCTGAGCATCCCGCGTTTGCCGAGAGCTGTAGGGCCATTGCCGGGCTGTACGACTTCCAGGCCGCGAATCAGGACCTGATGACGTTTGACATCGGCGACGGCCGGCGGGTCAACAGGGCTTGGCAGATGCCTCGCTCGTATGGCGATCTGGTGGCCAAGCGCCGGGCCATGACGGCCTGGGCCGAGCTGCACGCCGGCTACATGGGCCGCTCGCCTGATCATCTGGCCTGCGCCGTGTCGGGTCAGTTGATGGCCTTGGAGCTGTTCGAAGAGCACAACCCCCGTTGCGCCAAGGCCTACTGGGACTACTACGAGTGGGCCCGGGCCAACGACATCTTCCTCACCTACGTGATCATCAACCCCCAGGGCGACCGGTCCAGGGCGTGGGGCGATCAGCCGAAGCAGATCAGCACCCATATCGTCGACGAGGGGCCCGACGGGCCGACGGTGCGTGGAGCCAAGATGCTGGGAACCGGCTCGATCATGGCCGAGGAGGTCTTCGTCGCGAACCTGCAGCCGCTCCAAGCCGGCGAGGAGGATCTGGCCATCTCATTCGCCCTGCCGCTCGACACGCCGGGCATCAAGATCGTGTCGCGCAAGAGCTTCGAGCAGCATGCGGTCAGCCCGTTCGACAACCCGCTCTCACACCGGTTCGACGAGAACGACGCCATCATCTACTTCGACGACGTGACGGTGCCGTGGGATCGGGTCTTCGTGTACCGCGACGTCGACATGTGCCGGCGGCAGTTCCATGACACGCCGGGGCACGTGTACCAGAACTACCAAGCGCAAGTTCGGCTGGTGGTGAAGCTGCGGTTCTTGCTGGCGGTGGCCCGGCGGCTGACCGAGACGATCGGCACGGTGAACATCGTGCAGGCGAAGCTCGGCGAGCTGGCCGCCCGGGTGGCCGCAGTCGAGGGCCTGTTGTTCGGCATGGAGGCCGGCGGGCACCATGTCGGCGAGTACTACGTGCCCAACCGGCACCTGCTGTATTCGGCCCAGGTCACCACGCAGGCGCTGTACCCGCAGCTGATCACCGAGATCCGGGAGCTGGCCGGCGGCGGGTTGATCATGCTGCCGTCGTCGTCGGCCGACCTGTCCAGCGATCAGGTGGCGTCAGTGCTCGACAGCACGCTGGTGTCGGCGCGTGAGGGCGAGGGGGCCTATGAGCGGATGAAGTTCCTGAAGCTGGCCTGGGACGCCATCGGCTCGGAGTTCGCCAGCCGCCACACCCAGTACGAGATGTTCTACGCCGGCGCCCAGTTCGTCACCCAGGGCCACAGCTTCCGCACCTACGACTGGGACGGCGCCGACCGTCTGCTGGAGGCGATGCTCAAGGGCAACGACGCCGACTGGAAGGGACGCTGATGGAGATTCGCAAGATGCTGACGTTCGTGGAGGACACGCGCCTGGAGGCCGGCGTCGAGGTCGATCCGGTGCTACGCAAGGTGGCCGTGGTGGCGGTGGTCCGCAACGAGTATGCGGGTCGGTTCGTCGATGATCTGTCGCCGTACTACGAGGCCAGCGTCGAGCTCGGCGAAAAGATTGCCGGGCTGGCGGTGGAGCAGATGAAGCCGTATGGGATCGAGAGCTACGGCAAGGCGGCCATCGTGGGGCTCGACGGCGAGCAGGAGCATGGCGTGGCGCTGCTGACCACGCCGTACGGCAATGTGCTGCGCGAGGCGGTCGGCGGCGGCGCGGCCTGGATCTCCTCGGCGACCAAGCGCGCGCAGCCGGGGGCGTCCATCGACATCCCGCTCGCGTACAAGGATGCGTTGTATGTGCGCTCGCACTACGACGCCATGAGCATCACCCTGCACGACGCCCCGCTGCCCGACGAGATCGCCGTGATCTGCTGCTTCGCCAACCGAGGTCGGCCGCATCATCGGGTCGGCGGCCTCAGCATCGACGACGCCATCGGCGAGGACGGTCTGACCTGATGCCAGCAGATCCGATGTCGGCCGCTGCCACCGTTGGCACCCCGCTGCCCGACGAGATCGCCGTGATCTGTTGCTTCGCCAACCGCGGCCGCCCTCATCTTCGGGTCGGCGGTCTCAGCATTGACGATGCCACCGGTGAGGACGGTTTGATCTGATGTCAGCAGTTCCGCTGGTGGCCGCTGCCTCCGTTGGCGCCCCGCTGTCTGACGAGATCGCGGTGATCTGCTGTTTCGCGAACCGCGGCCGGTCCCCGGTCCCACCACGGGGTCGGTGGCCCGAGCATCGACGAGGGCATGATCGGCGGTTGATCTGATGAGGACGGCGATCAGCAATATCGGCGCGGTGCTGTCGGGGGACTGGCGTGAGCCGTTGGTTCATGCCGACACGGTGGTGAGCGACTGCGGGCTGATCGTCGGTGTGGGTGCCGCCGTTGATGCAGATCTCGACTCATGCGACGTAGTGATCGATGCCGGCGGCGCGACGGTTGCGCCGGGCCTGATCGACTCGCATGTGCATGTGGCGTTCGGCGACTTCACGCCACGCCAGAACACGATCGGTTACCTCGAGAGCTACGTGCACGGCGGCACCACCACGGTGCTGTCAGCGGGCGAGGTGCACATCCCCGGCCGGCCCCAAGACGTCGCAGGCGTGAAGGCGCTCGCGGTCGCCGCGCACAAGTGCTTCGAGAACTTCCGGCCCGGCGGCATGCGAGTCCACGCCGGGTCGCTGCTGCTCGAACCGGGGCTCCAGCCCGACGATTTTGCTGCCGTGCGAGCCGACGGGGTGTGGCTCTCCAAGGCCGGCTTCGGCGCCGTCGACAGCGCCAAGGACTACATCGAGCTCGTGGCCATGGCCAAAGCAGCCGGGCTTGTCACCACGCTGCACACCGGCGGCTGCTCGATTCCCGGCACGTTCCCGGTCACCGGCGAAGACGTGCTCGACATCAACCCCGACATCTCGTTCCACATCAACGGCGGCCCCGTCGCCATCGAAGACCGCTACTACGACATGATCGCCCCGACCGGGATGGGGATGCAGGTGTGCGCTGCGGGCAACCTGCGCACCGGCATCCTCGCCGCCGAAGCAGCCCACCGCCACGACGCGTTCGACCGCCTGCTCATCGGCACCGACACGCCCACCGGCAGCGGGATCATGCCGCTCGGGATGCTCTACACCATCGTCCACATGGCAGCCGTCAGCGACCTAGCGGTGACCGACCTCATCGGTGCCGCCACCGGCAACGTGGCACGCATGTTCGGGCTCAACAACGGCCTAGTCGCCTCGGGCCGCGATGCCGACCTGATCGTGATCGACGCCCCGCTCGGCGGCACCAAGCACACCGCGCTCGACGCCATGAAGAACGGCGACATGATCGCAGTCGGCGCCGTGATCACCGACGGCGTGCCCCGCTTCGTCGGCCGCAGCCGCAACACGCCGCCCACCACCCGCCAGGTGCAGGTCACCCGCTCGTCGGTCATGCGCGAATTCTGACCTCAGCCAGCCCTCAGACCGCCGTCGCCGAGCATGCGGTTCCCACGGGGCGAGTTGCTTACGGTCGCCGTCACCGGGCGCTGGCCGCCATCGTCGGGTGCCCGCCGCCGTTGCATGGTGCTCGTCGCTCACTTGGCGCCTGCTTTGCGCCGTCGTCACACGGCCCGATCAGGCGGCCGGCCCGGCCACGCCGCCTGCGTCGAGCGCAGCGCACCGCCCCGATGTCACGCCTCAGCGCAACCAGCCGGTCAGGCGGCGGTCATGAAGCGGACATTGAGGTGGAGGTAGGCGTTCGGGTTGGGGTGCTTCGCCCAGACGTCCTGCCATTCCTGGCTGCCGAGCGTTGACCTGAACCCCTCCTCGCGGGCTGCGCGGCTGTCCCACCGGATGATCCAGCACACGTTCGGTTGGCCGTGCGGCGACACCTGCGGATCGGACCCGGCGACCTCGGGCTCATGACCGTCGTCGACCCAGAAGTCGATGACGTCGAGGTTCTCCCGCAGCCATGGCGCCGCGTGCTCGGCGGCCCACTGCTTGTACGCCTCGAACCACTCCGGATCGATGGTGTAGTCGCGGACTTCGACGATTGGTTGTGATGTATCAGCCATAGGCACTCCCTTCGCTGCCGCAGAATCTCCTGCGGTCGTGAGCGCAGTCTTGCAGGGGCCTGTGACACGAACTTGATCGACTGCCGGCGAACCCGAGCGTCACAGATGACGTAGGAACATGATCAACCAGAAGATCGACGATGCCGCCAAGATGTATACGGCGATCCACCAGTTCTGGCGGCGCCGCATGATCAGCTGCCGTCGGTGGCGATGGCCTGGATGTCTTGGATCACGTCGGGCGGCAGGTCGGCGCCGATGTCCATGGCGACGCTGGCATTGACCTCGTCGATCAGCCCGTCGAAGTGCTCCGCGATGGCGCCGGCGATCTGGTCATGACGCCCGACTGCGGCGAACAGCTGCACGACGTCGTCGTCGACGCAGCCGGCCATCTCGCCCCAGCCGTCGTTGCGGGAGAGATGATTCAGCTTCTCGCCGAGATCGCCCAGGTCATGCTGCTCGAGCACCGGCCAGTACGCCCGGGTGCTGCCGTAGAAGCCGATCCGGTAGCGCACCCACTCGACCATGCGGTCCACGGTCTCGTCGTCGGGGCCGGTGCAGATGAACCCGCCGCCGGTGATCCAGAAGTCGCTGCGACTGCGCCCGGCCCGGTCGAAGCCGGTCTGCAGCTCGGGCATGACATGTTGGCG
>JAJDTF010000051.1 GCA_022827265.1 Acidimicrobiia bacterium
GAGCAGGGCCGACGCAGCCTTCCGCTCCTTCTGGAGGATCTTCAAGTGAACGTAGGGATCGCTGGGAGAGACGCGGAACCGGTGGCTCCCAAGGATGCTGTACCGACTGCAGAGCTCGTCATGCCAGTTCTCGCCCCAGGCGGGGCGGAACCTGGGCTCATTCAGCAGACGCAGTGAGCCGCCGAGCAGTTCGAGCAATTTGCCGAGCAGGTCGCGGGCGCTGTCGTCGGGCGAATCCGGCCAGTACGACTTGATGGTGTCGCGCAGCCTTGCGGGCACCAGCTTGCCGCCGTCGCCGATCCACGCCTCGTGGGCGATGTCGGCCATCGGGTCGTCGGCGACATCGAAGGCCCAGCGCACTCCGGCCCCTGGATTGGCCCAGTCGAACTCGCTCCTCGGTTGTCCCAGGTTGTCCACCGGCTTGCGGTGATGATCGTCGCCGGTGGTGCAAAGCCACTTCCAGCTCCCGATGCGCACGACGGCCAAGGTGACTCCGGCGTGGAACGCGACGGCGTGCTTGATGCCAAGGCTGTCGAGGTCGCGTGGGTCGATTTCCCACCAGCCGCGCATCGACGCGACGACCTGCTCAGGGCTGTCGCCGGGTCGATGCCCGCTGCGGTAGCGGTCCTGCGTCCTGTAGCTGAGCCGGAACATCACCGCTAGCGGAGCGTCATCAGAAACGGTCTCTGTCATTGGTGCCTGCTCCCAGCGCTGCCAACGAGGGAAACGTAGCGATGGCAATTGCGCCATGTCGGGTGCTCCAGCGCCGAGTGCAGTGAATTCGCGTTCGGCACCGCGCCGCGAGGAGCTTGGGCTGCCCTGGCGGACACGTGTCGATCGGCTAGGTGTAATGCCCAGCGAACGCACGCCCTCTCGTGAACATTGACGAGACGACGGAGCCATCGTGCTTGGCATCGGCGCGCTTGCGGAGCAATTCGCCGAGCTCATCGGAGGCCAGCACGTCATGCGGTAGCGGCACCTTGGCATGAGGAGTCACTACGGTTCCGAGCTGTTCCCCAGATTCACCGGAGTGGCTCCGAGTTCAGGCCTCTCCAGCCGGCCCACGAGGTCGGCCCCAGACTTCCGCAGCGATGGACCGCCGTGAATCAAGACGTCTACACCTGAGCGAGGAGCGATGAAGGCAGACACCCTGACGCTGAAGAGCCTCTTCCAGAAGGACGTCAGATACGTCATCCCGACGTTTCAGCGGCCCTATGTGTGGAATCGGGAGGACCAGTGGGAACCGCTCTGGAATGACGTTCGGAATGCCGCCGAGCGCTACCTGGACGAGCTTGATCTGGCAGAGGACCACCGCCCCAAGGCCGAGGAACAGACCGGCACGCACTTCATGGGAGCCGTCGTCCTGCAGCAGCAGCTCACGGCCGTTGCTGACATCGAGACCCGCTTGGTCATTGACGGTCAGCAGAGGTTGACGACTGCCCAGATTCTGTTGGATGCAGCACAAGAGGTCTTCGAAGAACTCGGAGCAGCGGCTGAAGCCAAGCGGGTCTCTCGATTGGTCCTGAACGCCTTCGCCGACGGAGACGAAGCGTTCAAGCTTTGGCCGACCAGCTTGGACCGGGACCCCTTTCGAGCAGCGATGAAGAATGGCGCGCCAACGGCTGGCCACGAAGACTCGCTGATCGTCCAAGCACACGATTTCTTCCGGCTCCAGATTCGGGAGTGGATCAGTGCCGGCGTCGACGAGGCGGATCAGGAGCGACGCGCCCACGGTCTCGAAGCGGCGATGTTCGGATTGCTCGAGGTAGTCGTCATCGACCTGGCGACCGCTGACGACGCTTTCGTGATCTTTGAGACGCTGAACGCCCGAGGCACGCCGTTGTTGGCATCCGACCTGGTCAAGAACTACGTACTGCAGACAGCGACGGCCGTTGGACTCGACGCCGGCGAGCTACACGAGCGAGACTGGCTGCCGTTCGAAGACTCGTGGTGGCGCCAAGAGATCAGGCAGGGCCGCATCGTTCGCCCTCGCCTCGACGTATTCCTGAACTACTGGCTGGTCATGGAGACTGCCAGCGAGGTGCAGTCGCACGACGTATTCCCCAAGTTCAAGCTCTACGCCGAAGACCAGGGCAAGGCCATCGCTGAGATCGTCGGCACAGTTCGGGACATTGGCGAGACCTACAAGAGCCTCGAACGTGAGAACCAGGAGAGCCGGATCGAGACGTTTCTCTACCGCTGGAGAACCGTCGACGCCGGCACCTTGACGCCATTGTTGTTGTGGCTGTTCTCTCGGCCTGAGCACGTCGTCGGGTACGAGCAGCGCCTTCAGGCGCTCGGGGCACTAGAGAGCTACTTGGTGCGCCGGATGATCTGCCGCATGACGACAAAGGACTACAACCGGCTCTTCTTGGAGTTGATGGCGGAGCTTCGCGAAGCCGGGCCTGGGGAGGCTGCCGAGTCGATTGTTGCCTTTCTCGCAGAACAGACCTCGGAGTCTCGGCGTTGGCCGACGGACGGCGATGTCGAGCATGCGATCCTCGACCTGCCGCTCTACCGGCTCCTGACCCGTCGTCGGCTCAGAATGGTGCTCGAAGCGATCGAGGATGAGTGTCGAAGCGCTTTTTCGGAGGAAGCCAACATCACTCGCGGCTCGCTGACCATCGAGCATGTGATGCCGCAATCATGGTCGGAGCATTGGCCTCTCGGTCCGGTGCAGGACGTTCTGCAGGCTCAGCATGAGCGGGAGCGGCTCGTCCACAGCCTCGGCAACCTCACGCTGGTCAACCATCGCCTGAACCCGGCGCTGTCGAACGGGCCATGGGCCCAGAAGCAGAAGATGCTGGACGACCATACGGTGCTGCACCTCAACAAGGACTTGCTCAACGGCTACAAGGACGCCGATTGGACTGCAGCGACGATTGCGGCGAGGGGTGCGTCCTTGGCCGAAGTCGTGACGAGAATCTGGCCCGCGTCCTAGGCCTGGATCCACCGGTGAGGCGGGCTCGGTGTTGGCTGTCGGGGTCGGCCCTGGGCGGCGCGAATGCGTAACACACTTGGTTACACTTTTGGTTATCGCAGACCATCGCGCCGGTAGCACCCCGCCGTTCCGGAACCCGCCGCTCGTCCTGACAGTGCTGGAGATTCGGTACCCCGAAATTGCGGGGGGTCTCACCGATGCTGCCGTGTCGGCGATGAAGGAGGCCGTGCGCGAAAGCTTGCCGGTCATGGCGCCGCAGGTTGAGCACCAGTTCGGTATGCCCATTGATGCGGCGATGCCGCCGCAGGTGGAGCAGCGCTCGTCGCCCAGGTTCTGTGCCCGTGACCAGGCGACCGCATTAGTCGTGAGGCGCGATGCACTGGTTTTGGAGACCACCGTCTACGGGGGGTGGGTTGAGCACTTTCGGCCGCTGGCGAAGCAGGCCATCGAGGCACTAGAGCGCATCTGCGCGCCTGACGGCCTGCTGCGGATCGGCCTGCGGTACATCGACGAGATTCGGGTGCCGGGCACAGGCGGGGGGCCCGACGGCTGGGACGGCTACATCAACCCGCGCCTGTTGGCAGCGGCCGCCGCGGACCTGAGGCCAGATGGGATGAACCCGACGACGTGGCAGGGCCTTATCCAGTACCAGACAAACGCTTCGTACGCGTTGAACGTGCGCTACGGACCGCAGGACGGCTACGCCGTGGACCCGCAGGGTCCGACCCGTCGCAAGTCGGTGGCACCTGCCGGGCCGTATTTCCTGCTCGACTCCGACGCGTTCTGGAGCGGCGACGATGAGATACCCGAGTTCGCGGCGGCCGGCATCCTCGAACGTTGCGACCGGGTGCACCAAGCGGCGAGCGACTTCTTCAAGATCGCCGTCACCGACAAACTACGCACAGAAGTGTTCGATCAGCACACAGGGGACCTGACATGAGCACCGTCCACCGCATTGATGATGCGCCCACCGGGGCGTCAGTCGGCCACACGCCGCCCCGCCTGGATCGGACCAGAACGACTCAGGATTTCGTGGACGACATCGGCTTCTTGCGCAACTGCAGCGAGCTGTTGGTCCACGGCTCTCGAGACCTTCACGAATCCATCGGGCAACTGCATTCGGACAGCCTCGACGAAGAACTGCGCTCGCTGACCGTGCGTCACGCCCGGGAACACCTGCCGAACCTGCTCGAGCAGCTGAGCACGCTCGGGTTCTCGTGGAGGGACATCGCCAAGCTCGCCGGAGTGTCGGTTCCTGCAGTGCGCAAGTGGCGGCAAGGCGAGTCAGCCACCGGTGACAACCGGCAGCGCGTCGCCCGGGTCGTCGCACTCTGCGAGATAGCGGCACAGCGCTACCACATCGCTGATATCGCCGGATGGCTCGGAACGCCGCTCCATCCCGATGCGCCGCTCAACGGGCTCGACTTGATGGCGTCTGAGCGATTCGATCTCGTTCTCGCATTGGCGCACGAACAGCCAGGCGACCCCGAGCGGGTCCTGAACGAGTTCGAACCCGACTGGCGCGCCCGGTATCGCTCCGATGTGGAGGTGTTCACCGCTCCAGACGGTCTGCCGGCCTTGCGACTCACCAGTCCCGACAGCTAGGCCGCCTCGCTTGTCAGCTGAAGCGCTCGAAGCCCCTGGCTCACCGTCGGACCTGTACATCGCGTCCTCGCCAGCGGAAGTGGAGCAGGCCCGCCCATTCATGACCGGTGACGTGTTCGATGGGATCGCCATTCCCGGGTTGCCGCCCGAATCCGAGGGTCCTGGCATCGTGCTGACCCATCCGTGCTCGATGCGAGCGGATGGTGTCCGGCTGATTCCGCGGCTGCATGTTGCACGGGTCGCCTCCAACCAGCAGATCCCGCTGGGCAAATGGGGGGACGGGCACTTCAAGGTGATGCCGCTGCCCGAGCTCGACGGCGGCCACTACGTGGCCCGTTTCGAGCAGATGGGCCTTGTGGAATCGGCATCGTTGTTGCCCGAGAGGCGCATCGCCTGTCTGTCGCCCTACGGCATCCACCTGCTGCAGCAGCGCTTCATCTGGTACCTCACGCGATTTCTCGTGCCTACTCATCGTCTCGCCGAAGCTACGGAGTCAGTCTTCGAGGAAGCCGAACTGGAAGAAGAGTGGGTAACCCGGGCGATCCAGGGCGGAGCCGTGCGAGATGCATCGACAGTGGCGTTCCACGAATGGGTCCGATCCCCGGATGAGTCAGGCAAATCGCCGCAGGAGCAACTCGCCGATCCGCAGCGACGTGCCGGGGTCCGCCGGGCAATGAGGCACCACCTCGCCCACGGTTGACACTCAAGCAAGCCGAGAGTGAGGCATCAGCTGCGGGGCAGTCGTGCTCGCCCGCGGTGACGCCGCTACGGAACCCATCCGTCCCTCCGTGCCGCTGCAGACCCTCGTCCGGGCCAAGGTCAGCCGGCGCGTGCGGGTTGCCGTATTTGTCTGACGTCGCCGACGCCTGCGAATAATTGGCGGGCACCGCTACGTCTCGTTGGTATCCGCGTTCCTTGGCTCGTTTCGTGCACACAATCTGGCGAACGGAGGAGATGACGATGTCCGACGCAGCGCCGATGACCTGCAAGACCCGTGGATGCGTCAACGTGGCCGGCATCGATCACCACGGTCACCGGTACGACTACTGCGGTGTCTGCTCGCGTCTCTACTGGATGGAGCAGAAGCTCAACGACGTAGTTGGAATGCTCGTCACCAGTACCAATAGTGGACCCCGGAACCTGGATACGGTCGATGCTGAGTTCAATGAAGTCCAGCTTGCAGCGCTCGCTCAAGCCGATGCCCGCCGACATGAAGGGGCGAATTCCTGAGCGGCCTCCCGGCGGGTTTCACACGGTTCGGACGCCATTCGCCCACTCATGCTGCGCCCGACGCCGTGGCCGCGACTGACAAGAGTCACGCGTCACCATCCGTAGGAGACGCTTGCGTGGCCACCTCTTTCCGGCCCCTTCTCTCCTTGATGTGCTTCTTGGCCTGCCTGTAGAGCCATCGGGGTTGTCGAAACCACGGCGCGATCCGGTGCCACTGGTGTCGTATGGACGATGCCGCGTCGGTATGGCCGAGCTTGCGGCCGATGCTGAGGCCGTGGCTGGTCGAGCCGAGCCACATCGTTGGGGGAGTGGTGTTCACGCGGGTGGTGGGAAACCACTCGGCCTCGGTGGAGCGGACGTAGTGGCGGTACTGGAGCCAGTCGAGCGGATCAGAAGGCGTGGGGCTCCGCGTCAGGTCTCTGAACGCGGCCAGGGCGAAGAGCATGGGCACAAGCAGCGCCAACATTGCGACGCCGACGGTGGCGAAGAGCCACCAAGTGGCGGCCCAGCCGAGTACGAGCGCAGGCCCACCGAGCACGACAGCCCCGGCAGTGACCCGACGGACGGTCAAATGCGCTAGGGCTGCCCAGGGATTCGCGTTGTGCCTCAGCAGGTGTCGCTTGATGCGGCCCGGCCCGGGTTCGGCGAGGCCAGCAGCGCGCTGGTACGAGAACGAAGGTGCAAGCAGCAATTCGACGGCATCGTCGGGGATATCGACGAGCCGTGTAGGGCCATTAAGGCATGTGCTCCTGGGGGCTGCGCTCACTATGTCGAACTGGAGCCACAGCGGTTCGGTGCCGTCAGGGACTGAGGGGGCATACCGCCCCCGCGCCCGAACCGTGACGCAGTGGGCTGTCTGTTGCTCGCCGGGGTCCTCCATGTCTCGCAACGCAATGGTGCTGAAGCCGCCGGCGCTGCTGCGCCTGAGGGATTTGACGAGCATGTCGGGCTGCTCACAACTCTCGAGTTCGACCCTCACGCCATCGCCCGGGCTCACATGCCCGTACGGGATCTCGCTGCCGTCCCGCACGCCGACCACGCGGCGAGCGAGGAAGCACTGCTTCGGTGTCGTCGGCTTCGCCCAGAAGAACCGCCAGACGGCTAGCAGTAGCCGAATCGGCCGGTGTTGCGAGCCGGCGAACTGAGCAGGAATGCATCCGTGTTCGGCAATCACAGACGAATCGGTGCCGGGGTCGGTGACGATCCTGCGCGCCGATCGCCACTCCTTGCCAATCACGAAGGACAGCTGACTCACCGTTATGAACGCGGCGGCCAACGTGATCAGCACGATCAGCCAGTTCATGACGAAGCTCCTGCCCGAGCGAATCCTTGGCTGTGAACCTGGGAGGTCCCGATCCGACGCCGTGACTGGTACCAGTGGTCGCCGAGCGCAGAATCGAGTCGCGGTGATGATGGTGCGCGGCGTACGAACCCGACCAACGCGCGGCAGTCGCGTCTGTCGCAACAAGACCCTGATGCACAACGGTCCGAATGCACGGCGACAATCTTGCCGAGGGGGTGTGACGGCCGGTGGGAGGCTCCCGCGGGCGGTTTGACGTGGTTGTGGCATGCTCTCAGCGCTGTCAGGCCTGCCGTGCATCAAGAGGTTGTGGTGTGAAGATTTCGGCGATCTTGAACAACATCGAGTTGGAGCAGTTCGCGCTGCCCGAGTTCCAGCGTGGCTACGTGTGGGGACGCGCGGACGTCCGGAATCTGTTCGACTCCCTGTACCGGCGCTATCCGGTTGGCGGATTCTTGGTCTGGACGACCCAGCCCGACCCTCAGACGGTTCGCGGCGAACCGGGGCAAACCGGTGGTGCGGTCAAGCTGCTGCTGGACGGGCAGCAGCGCGCCACCTCGCTCTTCGGCGTCGTACACGGTCGACCGCCTGAATTCTTCCAAGGCAACGAGAAGGCCTTCACCGATCTCTACTTCAACGTCGAGACGGAGACGTTCGAGTTCTACGGACCGGTGAAGATGGCCGACGATCCGCTCTGGGTCTCGGTCACGGATCTCTTCAATTCCGAGTTCGAACAGGTCGTCCACCGATTCGAACAAGGCTCGCGCAACTTCCCCCTGGTCACCTACATCAAGCGCCTCAACCGGCTATTGGAAATCCGCGAGACCGACTTGCACATCGAGGAGATCGCCGGCGACGACCGCACGGTGGACGAAGTCGTTGAGATCTTCAACCGTGTCAACTCGGGCGGCACGAAGCTGTCGTCGGCTGATCTGGCGCTCGCTCGCTTGTGCGCGCACTCACCGCAGGTGCGCAACGAACTGCGGCGACTGCTTGGCGACTGGGAGAAGGCTCAGTTCTCCTTCCGCCAGGAATGGCTGCTGCGCTGCGCCACCGCGGTGGCCACCAACCAAGCCTCGTTCGACAGCCTGCGCGACGTCTCGGTCTCGGAGTTCGACGCCGCGCTGAAGCGGGCCGCGCAGAGCATCGAGTTCATCCTCAACCTGTTCGGCGACCGACTGGGCATCGACCACAGCCGTGTGCTGGCAGGCCCGTACGCGCTTGCCGCCTTGATCCGGATGGTCTCTGAGCAGGGTGGTTCGGTCACCGACAATCAGACACAGCAGCGGATGCTGTTCTGGTACATGCACTGCTTCATGTGGGGCCGCTACAGCGCCTCCACCGAGACCAAGCTCCAGCGGGATCTCCACGCACTCGACTCCGGCGGCATCGACGGCCTGATCCGAGAACTTGAGCAGTGGCGGGGCAGCCTCACGGTCCAACCGGACGACTTCGACAGCTCCAGCATTGGCGCCCGCTTCTACCCGCTGTTGTACATCCTGACCCGCGTGAATGCATCTCGGGGCCTGTTCAGCGGCATCCAGCTCTCGCATGCGCTGCTGGGCAAGCACAGCAAGCTTCATGTGCATCACATCTTCCCCAAAAAGCGTCTATACGACGCTGGCTACAGCCGCTCGCAAGTCAATGCGCTGGCCAACTTCTGCTTCCTGACAGCGTCAGAGAATCAGGAGATCAGCGCCGCCGACCCCGCGCTCTACCTCGCCAAGGCCGAAGCGGCCAGGCCAGGCGTGCTCGCATCGCAGTGGATTCCTCAGGACGACGCGCTCTGGCAGATCGATCGCTACCCCGACTTCCTCGCTGCGCGCCGGGCGCTGCTGGCCGATGCTGCGAACGATCTCCTGACGACATTGCTCGCTGGCACTGGCGTGCCCGCGCAGCAGGTTGACGATCGCGCTACGAGCGCATCCGGCAAGCCACCGCTCACCTTCGAGCTACAGCCTGCCGATGACGAGGCGGAAGATGAAGAGATCAAGGATGTCCTCACCCTTGCGTCCGAACTGGGGATCGCAACACCCGAGACGCACTACGAGATCTGCGATGACGAGACGGACGAAGTCCTTGCTGTGGCCGACATCGCGTGGCCGCAAGGCATCCAGCCGGGCCGCACCCAGCCTGTTGCCTTCCTGATCGACGCCGACCCCCACACCGAAGAGCAACTCGGCGAACTCGGCTACAGGTTCTTCACTACCAAGACCCGTCTGGTGTGGCACCTCGAAGAACTGCTCGGCATCGACATCGACGGCGACCAGATCATTGGCGACGTGGCCGAAAACCTGCCCGGTTAGCTACGTTTCTGGATCAGTATCTGGTCTCAGTCAAGCGTCGGTGACGGATATGGGTGCGAGGGTTACCTCGAAGCCCATGAGACGAAGGCGATACTTGAAGTCACGAAGATTGACTTTCGAGAAGAAGGGGAGCTTCACGGAGGGCGGCTCATTATTCCATGGTCCAATGATCGCATACACAACTTCCCAATCGGCCGCGACTATGTCGTCCTCGGCGAATAGATCTTGAAAGTCAGGGCTATCGTTACCGATTTTCTCTCGGACCCTTGCCCGAAATGCCTCGCTAGCCTTAAGAAGTCGCGTGGACACGTGGCCTTGAGCGAAGAGGTGGCTGAGCGCGTTTGATAAGAACTTGCGCTTGACATGTACAAGTTGCTTATTGAGGGTGAGGATGTCACACACCTCGACCGGGCTGGTTCTTCCAGGGACAATGACATTCCTTTTATCAAGAAGCAGGTGGTTTGTAGGTGTGGAAGCGTGTTCGTTGTAGGCACCTTCATCGATCTCCCTCAGCCTGCCTTTGCTATCCAGTTCACGCCATGAAGGTGGCAGCTTGACGGATGAATAGCGAATGGCATCAACATCCTGGTTAAGTTGGGCGAGGTAGTCCGGTTCAATCTGATAGAAGGTTCCTGACTCAAGAAGGAAGGTGTGGTCTTTGTCGTCAATCTGGCCGTCCAAGCATTCGAACATGGACCACCGATTGATCACATTGCCATCTCCGTCAATTATCTCGACATCAAGCGCAGGGAGTTGGCCGACGAGATTTTCGAGACCGACTAGGTTGATGACATCGTTCGTAGTTGGGTCGACAAGATCCGTAACCTTCCCCGATGTCGTTGAGATGCGCACGGAGGAAACTTGGTCGAAGTCAAGTACACCAGGAATGGTGAAGGCCCATGCGTTCGGATCGACGCTCAGACTCTGACAGAGCTGGTCAGTAAGGTTGACGATCTTGCTGGGATCGCTGATGCCTTGACGCTGGTCGACAAACTGGAACCGCCGCCGGTAGTCGGAGCGTTCATGCGCGCGAGCGATATTGCGGCACAAATCGCCGAGTTGGTCAAAACTTGTGCGGCGCCCGATGCGGAGGCTGTCAGTGCCACGGACGCGGCGCGCCAGATTAGAGTCACGCGGTTGTCCCGTGATGCCCGCAAGCTGATCGGTGTCGGGATTCAGAGCGAAGTCTTCAAAATCCGTACGCCGATTCGCGTGGCGGATTGTGCGCATGGTGTTGGCGGCGACGGTCTTGGACTCGACTTGGTGGACGCGGGGCGCAGCGTCGAGTTCATCGGTGGTCGTGTCGCCTTCGTAGAGGAGGTTAAGCGCGACGCGCAGCCCATAGCGTTGGTCCACGAGGTCGCGACGTATCTGGAAGCGACCGCGGAGGCCGAATGGAATCGCATACAGCCGATCGACTCGGAAGTAGGCCTTAACGACGACAACGGCGCAGTCCTGGGCTGAATCGCTCACGTCAATTGGCTGACCGCCGAGTCCTTCCTCGATAAACCTGACCCATGGCGGGCGCTTGGAATCACCTTTCCAAAAGTACATGCGTGCCGACCAAGCGGGATCATGATTCGGGGGACTCTGGAAGTCGCGGGTGTCGTCAACGCAGTCGAGGCGGTTAGGGTCGATGACTTGGTCGAAGTCAGAGATCCGCTGGCCGTCCACGCTTCGTTGGATGGCGTAGATCGTCAAACTGTCAGCTGTCACGGTTGAATCCCCGAGATTTGCCACCGTCGGCGCGTCGACCGAGACAAAGCACCTCCGAAAGTCACGTACATGTCGGCAAAGACTGTATCGGGGCAGTTTGTCTCGCAAGGGGCCAACGGTGCGTTGGGCGCCGATCTCCATAGCGGGAGGTGGGTTTTGTGGCACTCTGCAGCAGGGCAGGCTTGTGGAGAGTGTCGGCGATGCTGTCGGAGTGGTTCGTGCGCGAAGTGCATGTTGAACGGCCAGAAGCGGCCACAGTGCTGGCCGGAATTGGGGCCACGCGATCCTCACGGTGAGAGCGGTATCGAGCATCAACCGCGTCTCCGGCCGTCAGCTCGCACCCGATGCGATCGACGCGCCGATTCGCGCTTCTCGGGTCCCGCGTTCGTGCTCTCGCCGAGCCTCGTCGCGGAAGCCTGCACCAATGGCGAGTCGTGATCGCCGACTTGCATGGTTCCGGCATGATCCTGGGCCAACCGAAGTAAGTGACCGCGCCGTCGAACCCATCGAGGGTAACGCATTCGAGCGAATGAACTCCAATCACTGCCAAGCGGGGGCACTGTCTCTGCTGGTTGATCCGATCAGTCAAGATCTTCTGTCTCACTAGGATCGGCTGGTTCTTGCAAGAGGTACGGCCGAAATGCGAGTGTTGGCTCGACGCCTGAGTGAGCAGCCGCAAACAGGTGTGCGCCGGAAGTAGGTGCCGCGAGCTGTTGACCGAGCAGGCTGACCATTGATCCCGCAGACGCAGCCAAGTCGGCTGCCGATCCGTGGTAGGTCGGGACCGAGCAACCTGGTGACGGGTTGAGCTCCGATCCTGCACTCGGTGGTGTCCAGAAAGTGTGGTACGGCTCGAGCGATGCATCCGTGAGTACCTCTTGGGCAATGGCTAGATCGACTGTCCCTGGGCCGCCTGCCACCTCGCGGCCTGCGATGGTCACTAGCCCGAGCGTGCCGCTGCCGGAATCAGTGGCGACTTGTGCGAGGACTGGCCGATCCTTCGTCTCGCGAGCGGCTTGGTCCAGTCGATAAGCCACAGCTTCATTGATAGTCGCGTTGATGATCATGTCACATTCAGGGATTGATCCACGGTCGAGCATGTCCAAGACCGGTGGTGAACCGACGCTTACCGTTGCCGTGTCCGAGATCGATCTGAGTCGCGCGGCGAGTTGTGTGGCCTTGGCTTCACCTACATCCAGTTCGGTGTAGTTCTGACGCACAAGAAGGCCACGGTGTACGTATGCAACGTCGCGCACGACGAGATTCGCGGGTTGCGCACGAACGATGAATTCGGCAATCCATGACCCGAGGCCGCCGCACCCCCATATTTCCACCGACGCATCACGAAATGCAGCGGTTGGCCGCAAACTGTCTCGTGGTGCGACGACCGTGGGTCGATCGTCAGAGATTTGCATCCATCCAATCCTTGTTTGCTGAGTCGTGAGGTCTCCGTCCCGCGCCCTGATCTTGTTGGCCGTGTCTATGTCGACGCGCCCGATGACAACGGTTGGAAGGTCAGCCTCCGTTGGGTGGGCGACCACTAGACACAGATATATGGGACGGTCGGCCCGGCTCGATTCAGCAGCACGCTGAATGCGCTGAATCACTTTCGAACCTTCGAGCCCTCCGGCCTGTTCGATCTGCAGCGCAAGCGTCTCAGCGTCTCGTGCAAGCCCAAATGGCAACGGTGATGGCACGGAGAATGCGAGGCCACGCACTTCATCCCGAGAACGATCAGCACGCCGCCAACCAACCAAGTCAAGTCTGGACGTTGAACGTTCAACGAGAGCGACCTCGGAAACGGCGGCTATCTCGGTCGGCGGGCTCGCGCGAATGACTGATGTCAGCCCATATTCGCTGGCCGGGTTACACCCGCCTACCGCGTGAAAGAGCGACGTCCGGGCATCGAATCTGGCGCTCGCTGCCTCGCGAAACCACAGCCATGTTCGGTCGATGAGTTCCGCCATTCCGAATGTCGGGTGCCATTCGCGACGTGGATCCAGATAGATGCACAGTTCTTGAGCACAAATGACGTGAGGGAATCCGACGAATCGAGGGTCAGCAGCGACGAAGACCTTCGGTGGGTTGTTTGGATAGCGATGACCGACGAGCGCGAACACAGTTTCCGTATCGTTTACGGCGAAACCGCGCGCCGATGCCTCAATGTCGGATGTGTCGAGACGTACACGAATTACCGGCTTCTTGATCCACGAGAGATTCGCTTGGCGGGCCTCGAGTATGCGTCCGGACTTTCCTTGTAGCGCTCGAAGTTCTGCCACGGCACCGGGGATCGGATCCGTGTTGCGACTACGGGTTATCGCTTGGTGATGTCGTCGTCGGGTTGCTTTACGGCTGCTTTGCTTCTTCGATGCCATGCTCTTGGTGTTTAGCCATCCCGTCCGGCGCGCACAGTGGGCGGCGGCGTGCGAGTCGCTAGGGCCGCCCCGCCGATGGCAGCCGAACTTGAATCGCCGGATGGCGGCTTCTTGAACTCCGTTCCGAATACCGACTGCCAGAGTTCGTGGCTCTTCGTATTGCTCGGCTCATCGAACGCTTTTCGGGCATCCTCAGCGATCTGCTTCACCTTGTTGCGCAGGTTGTCGTAGGAAGCTTGATCCCAACGGTGGCCGAAGTCGTTGGGCGCTCCCGACGGGTCCGGAAGCGGTGGCAGGGTTGGCCGCGCTTGCAGCCACTTGTTCAGATCTTCCAGCAGATGAACGAAGGCAGTCGGGAGATCGACGTAGTAGGCAGGGTCAAGGACCTTCTTGCCAGGGTCAACTATTCCGCCCAGGAGAATCGTCAGCACGACTGATTTAGTGCGCTTGAAGTGCATGTGGTGGTCGCGCAGGTACTTCATGAGGCGAATCACCAAACGCAGGCGACGACCAGCGACGTCGTCTTGTTGCTTCAGCCATGCGGTAAATCCCTCGGGATCGGTTTCCTCCCATTCGTCGGCATTGTGATTGACAATGACTTGCCGACCATCGGACAGATGGATGAAGGGAACAATGTCGATGTGGCAATCATTGGCGTATACAACTCGTACGCAACGGTCCTTTTTCTTGGTCATCTCCTTGTAGGTACCGTGGCGACGCAGCGCCGCGTAGACCTTGTTGATATATTCCCTCGGACTCCAGTCGTCCTGTTCCTTCATCACGAGCAAGAAATCGGCATCAAATTCGTTGCCCTCAACCGGCTTGATAATCGTCTTGTGTGCCCAAGAGCCTTGGGGTAGCTTCGAGCGCACGATGCTACCTATCTCGTCATCGGCCTTCAGAACTCCGTAGAGCGTTTTGACTCGGTCGTCAAGGTCTTGAAGCCTCGAGTCGTTGATATTGACTGTGTTTTCCATGAACGCGTCGAAATACTGCTTTGGTTTCATGGCGCTTGCACCTCCAGTGCTAGTGAGTAACCGTCCGGGACGGCGTCGTATACGAGAAGCTCAGGATGGAAGCCCCATCCCACAGATCTCCCAAGGATGATCGCGGCGCTCACCGGTGCTGCCGCAAACAGGTGCAGCTTGGTGATGGACTTGTGGTTGGCCTCGATGTGACCAAGTAGATCGGAAAGCGTGTTGTGAAAGCTGTTCCTTGATCGCTGCGTGCGAATCACATCACGGTTCGGTTCGCCGTCTTTTGGCTCAATAACAAACGCAGCCAGGCCTGAGAGTTCGGTTGGAACCTGGTGCGGATTCACCGTGCCGGAAGCATTGACGATGAGTACGGCTTCAGTCAGCCCGTCCTTACTCGGCGCCGCTCGCAAGCGGTAGCCGAATCGCACGTCGGCACCGTCCGCCGTCCATTCCCACGATTCCGTAGAGCGGTGACGCTGGAAGATCTCGGTGCTGATCGCGTCGTCCAGCCGTGAGCCGAAATACACCAACAGTGGAAGTCGTGCTAGTCCGAACACGCTGAGGTGGGGAACCTGGCCGCGTTCCACCGCCGGTACGAGGCGCTCCGTGAGGATCTCATCGATTCTCGCGCATGCTGTGTCGTAGTAGCCGGAGCCGATTGGCTCACTCTCGCCCGGCAACGAGCGTAGGTCAATCTCAGGCCCCTGGCGGTTGGGATCCAGCGTCATGTCTGGGCGTCGGTCCAGCAACGCATTCACGGCATTCGCGGCTTCCAGAGCGCTGATCTCAGTAGACGCACCTCGAATCCGACCGACAACGCGCAACACGACCGTCTTCTCGCGCGCTGCGAGTTCAGCGACTCTACGGATTCGCGTTTCGTGACGTTCCTTCAGTTTGCGCAGCAGGTCAGCGTCGAGTTGTTGCGCCTGTGACTCCTTGTCAATGTCGCTATGGCAGTGCGCGCAAGTGAGCATGAGATTCTCGGCGAGGTCCCTCTCCTCCGGCGGTAACTCGCTCAGCCCACGAGGCGCATTTTCGCTGTCAGCTTGAGCGACGATGTGAGCGAGCTCGCCAAGTCGTACGAACTCGAAGTTGATGTCAGATTCCAAGAGGTAGCGGTGGCGGATGTTGCAATGCCCCCCTGAGCGCACCCAAACCTTGAGCCGTTCAGCTACTTTTGGCTGCTTCCGGCGAGTGGTCATGCGGGTTCCGTCCGCTGGGTGCTGCTGGCCGACGCTGGTGCCGACCGAACTACATCAAGGAAATTTGACCCTACCGGTACGCGTACGTGCGTTCCACGCGTTGGTGTGAGAACAACGTCAAGCACCGGGAACTGACGGCCCTGAAAGCGCCCCGTAGAAGCCGTGGCCACGCCTACCTCCAGCGCAGCCAGAGGCAGACGGCACCAGTGAGGGCACCGATCATCAAGAGCGGCACTGGGATTGCGCCGAAACCGGCTGCGAGGCCGCTCAGGATGTTCCCCGCTAGCGAAGCAAGCCCTGCTTCGGTCTGTGCCGCCACGAGCGCGAGGCCCGCGACGAGCAATGCCGCGGAACCGACCACGCTCGTGCGCGCAGCGCCCTTCCGATGTTGCCGTGTCCTCATGAGTCCTCCGAGGTCGTCGGGTTGATGCATCACCACACAGTGGAGCAGAGGGGTGTTACACGAACTTCGCCGCCGGCTCTGCGGTGCCGTGAGCCCCGGTAGCCCTCTACGGGTTCCGAGGCCCTGCAGCGCCCGCTGGCGTGCGCCCCAGGCTGACTGCAGGTCGCGGCCACATCGCAGCTCACAGTGCGGGGCAGCGGTAGGCGGGCGAGAATGATGGGCCATGGTCACGGGTGAGCTAAAGCGGCAGATCGATGCGGTGTGGAATGGCTTCTGGTCGGGAGGCATCTCGAATCCGCTGGAGGTGATGGAGCAGCTCACCTACCTGCTGTTCGTCAAGGCGCTCGACGAGCAGCAGACACTGGCAGAGAACAAGGCGAACCGAACGCACGAACCGATCCTGGCCGAGGACGACATCTTCCCCGACGGGCAGGAATTCCGGCCCGAGGGGCGCGCCGAAGGCAGGCCGTACGGCGACCTGCGCTGGTCGCGGTTCAAGAACCGTCCCGCCGCCGAGATGTTTGACATCGTCGAGAACTACGTCTTCCCGTTCCTGCAGCAGCGGGCCGGCGAGAGCAGTCACGCCAAGCACATGCGTGATGCCCGGCTCACGATCCCCACGCCGGCCCTGCTGCAAAAGGCGGTGGACGGGCTCGATGCGGTCGAGATGGCGGACCGGGACACCAAGGGCGATGTCTATGAGTACATGCTCTCGAAAATCGCCACTGCCGGCCAGAACGGTCAGTTCCGCACGCCGCGGCACATCATCGAACTGATGGTCGAGATGACGGCACCCCAACCCGACGACGTGATCTGCGACCCTGCCAGCGGTACTTGCGGGTTCTTGGTCGGTGCCGGTGAATACATCCGTCGTGAGCACCCCGGTGCCCTCACCAACGACCGCCAGCAGCAGCACTTCCACAACGGGATGTTCTCGGGCTACGACTTCGACAACACGATGCTCCGCATCGGCTCGATGAACATGCAGCTCCATGGAGTGCAGAACCCGAACATCGGCTATCGGGACTCGCTCGCCGAGGACCACGCTGGCGATGTCGAGGCCTACAGCCTGATCCTCGCCAACCCCCCGTTCGCCGGATCGCTGGACTACGAGGGCACGGCCAAGGACCTCCTGCAGGTCGCCAGGACGAAGAAGACCGAGCTGCTGTTCCTCTCGCTATTCCTGCGGCTGCTCAAGCCGGGCGGCAGGGCGGCCGTGATTGTTCCCGATGGGGTGCTGTTCGGCTCGACCAAGGCGCACAAGAAACTTCGTCGGATCCTTGTCGAGGATCAGAAGCTCGACGGCATCGTGTCGCTGCCCGCTGGCGTGTTCAAGCCGTACGCCGGAGTCTCCACGGCGATCCTTCTATTCACCAAGACCAACTCTGGCGGCACCGACCTCGTCTGGTTCTACGACCTCCAAGCCGATGGCTACAGCCTCGACGACAAGCGCACCCCGTTGCTAGACGAGGACAGGCTTGGCGCTATCGCCAACCGGCTCCTGACCGAGACAGAGCACGAGAGGAACAACCTGCCCGACGTACTCGCCCGCTGGCATAAGCGCGATGGTTCGGAGATCAAGCGAGAGCCGACCGAGCAATCGTTCTGTGTGCCTAGGGTTGACATCGTTGCCAACGACTACGACTTGAGCATCAATCGGTACAAGGAGGTCATCTTCGACGAGGTGACGCATCAGTCGCCGATCTTGATCATCGACGAGCTGTTAACGCTGGAGGCCGAGATCCAATCGGATCTCCACGAACTCAGGACTGTTCTTGGATGAAGGCAGTCCCCGTTAGTGAGTTTGCTGCTCAGGTCGACTATGGGGTTACCGCATCTGCGTCCAATGATCCGATCGGTCCGAAGATGCTCCGTATCACCGACATCCACGACACCGGTGTCAATTGGTCGACGGTGCCCCATTGCGCTGGCACGACGAAGGGTGTGCAGGACCGCCAACTCAAAGTCGGGGACATCGTGTTTGCACGAACCGGGTCAACGGGCAACAGCCTGCTGATTCGTGACTGTCCGGAAGGCGCTGTCTTTGCGTCGTACTTGATCCGACTGCGGCTGCAGCCGGAGGTCGCCGACCCTGGTTACGTGAGTCACTTCTTTCGATCGCCGGGCTACTGGCGACAGATCGCCAGCGCGTCAGATGGCGGGGTTCAGAAGGGAGTCAACGCGTCGAAGCTGAAGAAGCTCCTCGTTCCACTGCCGCGCCTTGGAGAGCAACGACGGATTGCGGCGGTGCTGGATGCGGCCGAAGCGCTCCGTGCGAAGCGCCGACAGGCCCTCGCCAAGCTCGACGAGCTGACTCAAGCCATCTTCCATGCCATGTTTGGCGACCTCGCGACCAATCCTCGTGGTTGGTCAGTCCGGGGTGTGAGCGAATTTGTTGATGCCTTCGAGACCGGCAAGAGTGTCGCCGCGGGTCCTGATGACGTCCCAGGCGCCTTCAGGGTGCTCAAGGTGAGTGCTGTTACGAGCCGTCGTTATCTGCCGTCGGAAAGCAAGCCAGTCCCGTTGACGTATGCGGCGCCAGCGAAGCATGTCGTTCGTGCAGGCGATCTCTTGCTCAGTCGAGCAAACACAACTGAGTTAGTTGGCGCGTGCGCATTTGTCGAGTCCACGCCAGAGAATCACTTGCTACCGGACAAACTGTGGCGATTCGTCTGGAGTGAGCCCCGCCAGGTTGAACCGCTCTTTGTGTGGCATCTCTTGCAGGGACGACGCGTGAGGGCTGAGATTGGCGATCTGGCAACCGGCTCGAGCGGCTCCATGAAGAACATTTCTCAGGAGAAGTTCATGCGGCTCAAGGTGCCGGTGCCGCCACTTAGCCGACAGATGGACTTTGTCGCGCGGCAACGGCAACTCCTCGAGTTCGCATCGACGCTTGAAGATGCCGCGGCCGACGTC
The DNA here is from genome assembly GCA_022827265.1 of Acidimicrobiia bacterium. Taxonomy (GTDB): domain Bacteria; phylum Actinomycetota; class Acidimicrobiia; order Acidimicrobiales; family Poriferisodalaceae; genus Poriferisodalis. The sequence continues at coordinate 18,972 of JAJDTF010000051.1, forward strand.
GACACACTGTTTGCATCGCTGCAGCAGCGGGCGTTTCGGGGGGAGCTGTGAGCGAGTCGCAGTTCTCGTTCCTCGAAGCTGAGTTTGAGCCTGAGTTCGAGGCGGCGGCGCGGGCCGAGGGGTACGCGCTGTCGGACCCGGGTGCTGCGGTCATCTATGCGCGCAAGTGTCTCGAATCTGCCGTTAAGTGGGCGTACCAGCACGACCGAGCGCTTCCCCAGCCGTACGACAACACGCTCGGCGCGCGTCTGAACGAAGCGGCGTTCAAGGCGCTGGAAGGCGGTCGGGTCTTCAACGTGGCGCGCAAGATTCAGTTGGCCGGGAATCGTGCGGTCCACGAATCGAAGGCACCGTCGAAGCTGGAGGCGGTCGAGATCGTCTCGGCGCTGTTCCAGTTCTGCTTCTGGTTCGCCGTGACCTACGGGCGCGGCGCGAAGCCCGATCCGACGTTGCGCTTCAACCCTCACAAGCTGCTCGACCCGGGCAAGGCCGAGCAAGCCTCACTGCGCGAGCGTCAAGAACTTGAGGAACGGCTGGAGCGGGAGACAGCAGAACTCGTTGCCGCTCAGTTGCGACTGGCTAAGTCGACCCGAACTGCCGATGAGCTGAGCGCCGAGCTGGCGCAGCTGCGAGCCGAGGTCGCCGCGGCGAAGCAGCAGGCGGCAGTGACCGTCCCGCCCGAGGCATACGACTGGTCCGAAGCCGAGACGCGCAAGTTCAAGATCGACGCGCTGCTTGCCGAGGCCGGTTGGTCCAGCCTCACCAAGGGCCGCGACGCTGAGTACGAGGTACACGGGATGCCGTCGGGGTCGGGCGTCGGTTACGTGGATTACGTGCTGTGGGGTCCCGACGGGCGGCCGCTCGCTTTGGTGGAGGCCAAGAAGGCCTTCGTGGATCCGAAGGTCGGCGAGCAGCAGGCCAAGCTCTACGCCGACTGCCTGGAGGCCGAGACCGGGCAGCGGCCCCTCATCTACGTCAGCAACGGCTACGAGCACTGGCTGTGGGACGACACCCAGTACCCGTCCCGACCGGTGCAGGGGTTCTGTACCAGCGACGAACTGGCATTGCTCATCCAGCGGCGCATGTCACGCAAGGCGCTGGCATCGCTGGATGTCGGCGAGCAGATTGTCGACCGTCACTATCAGGAGCGGGCCATTCGGGCCATCGCTGAGCACTTCGACAACGACAAGCAACGCAAGGCACTGCTGGTGATGGCCACCGGTGCCGGCAAGACCCGCACGGTGATTGCGCTGGTGGACCTGCTAATGCGCGCCGGGTGGGTCAAGCGGGTGCTGTTCCTTGCCGATCGCACTGCGCTGGTGAACCAGGCCGTGAACGCATTCAAGACACATCTGCCCGATTCGGCGCCGGTGAACCTGGTGACCGAAGGCAACGAAGACGGCCGGGTGTACGTGTCGACCTACCAGACGATGGTCGGCAAGATCGACGAGTACCGGGCCGACGGGACCCGCCGGTTCGGCGTGGGTCACTTCGACTTAGTGGTGATCGACGAGGCGCACCGGTCGGTGTACCGCAAGTACCGGGGCATCTTCGACTACTTCGACTCGCTGCTGGTGGGCCTGACGGCGACTCCCAAAGCCGAGGTGGACAAGAACACCTACCGCCTGTTCGAACTCGAGACCGGCGTGCCCACCGATGCGTACTCGCTGGATGACGCCATCAAGGACGGCTACCTGGTGCCGCCGCGGGGTGTGTCGGTGCCGTTGAAGTTCGTGCGCGAGGGCATCAAGTACGACGACCTGAGCGAGGACGAGAAGGACGACTGGGACGAGCTCGACTGGGGCGAGGACGACGAGGGCAACCCGCTTGACCCGCCGGAGGAGGTCGACGCTGCCGAGCTCAACAAGTGGCTGTTCAACAAGGACACCGTCGACCAGGCGCTGGAGCACCTGATGACTGACGGCATCAAGGTGGCCGGCGGCGATCGGCTGGGCAAGACGATCATCTTCGCCAAGAACCAGCGCCACGCCGACTTCATCAAGGAACGCTTCGACGCCAACTACCCGTCGCTGGATGCCGGCGGCTTCGCCCGGGTCGTCACCCATCAGGTCAAGTACGGCCAGAGCCTGATCGACGACTTCTCCAACAAGGCCAAGGCGCCGCACATTGCGATCAGCGTGGACATGCTCGACACAGGCATCGACGTGCCCGAGGTGGTCAACCTCGTGTACTTCAAGCTGGTGCGGTCGAAGACCAAGTTCTGGCAGATGCTGGGGCGGGGCACTCGGCTGTGTGCGGACCTGTTCGGGCCTGGCGATGACAAGACCGAGTTCAAGGTGTTCGACTTCTGCCAGAACCTGGAGTACTTCAGCCAGGAGCTGGTGCCGGCGGACAAGACGGGTGTGAAGTCGCTCGGCGAGATGCTGTTCAGCACGCGGCTGGAGCTGCTGCAGGCGCTCGGCTCCATCGAGTCGTTCGGCGACGAACGGGCCGAGGTTGCCGCGACGCTGCATGAGGCGGTCAAGTCGATGAACCCGAACAACTTCTTGGTGCGGCCTCACTTGGAGTTGGTGGAGCGGTTCAGCTCGCTTGCTGCTTGGGAGGCAGTGTCGCTTGAGGACCTCGCAGCGCTGAACGACCGGGTCGCCAAGCTGCCCGATCAGCTACGCGCCGACGGTGAGGACGCCAAGCGCTTCGATGTCGTGATGCTGAATGCCGAGTTGAGCCTGCTGCGCCGGGAACCGTTCGAGCGGCAGCGCAGGCGCATCATCGCTGTGGCGTCGGCCCTGGAGGACCTTGGCACAACGATTCCTGATGTGGTCAAGCAACTGGAGTTGATAACTGCCATCCAGACCGATGAGTGGTGGGTCGATGCCACCTACCCCATGCTCGAAGACGCTCGCAAGCATCTCCGCGGCCTCGTCCACCTGATCGAGCGCACGAAGAAGAACGTGCTCTACAGCGATTTCGCCGATGAGCTCGGCCCGGCGGAGGAGGTCGTTCTGCCAGGCACCGGGGGAGCGGTAGGCAGCAACGAGTTCGACCAGTTCCGCAAGAAGGCCGAGCACTTCTTGAAGGAGAACCTGGCCGACGACGTGGTCGCCAAGGTGCGCAGCGGCGAGACGCTGACGCTGGTCGACATGCAGGCCCTGCAGCGGGTGTTGGTTGGGGCCGGCATCGGCGACACCGACACCTTCGCCGAGGCGTCGAAGCGCGCGGGCAGCTTCGGGCTGTTCATCCGCTCTCTGGTCGGGCTGGACCGTGCCGCAGCCATGCGAGCGTTCTCCAAGTTCCTCGACGACAAGCACTACAACGCCAACCAGATCCGCTTCGTCCAGATGGTGATCGAGTTCCTCGCCGACAACGGCACCATCGATCCCAGGCGCATCTACGACTCACCATTCATCAGCGTCGCCCCCCAAGGCCCCGAACTGCTCTACAGCTCAAGCGACGCCGACGAGTTCTTCGAGATCGTCAAGCACTTCTACGACACAGCAGACGTCT
>JAJDTF010000016.1 GCA_022827265.1 Acidimicrobiia bacterium
GCCAACCACGGGCTGCTGACGGTGGGGGCGAGCCCGGCCGACGCGGTGGGCTGGTTCGTGCTCGCCGAGCGCGTGGCTGAGGTGCAGATGAAGGCCACCGGCGGCATCCCGATCTCCGCCGAGGATGCACGCACCGCCCGCCAGGACCTGACCGAGGGCGACTTCGGCTGGAACCTGTTCGGCTGGGCGACCCGCCGTCACCTGCCCCACGAGTTCGCCTGACCGCAGCGGATCGATGCAGAGTGGCTGAGCAGTGAACGAGCCTGCTGCGACCGGCGACGGCGAGTCCGAAGCCGATGCTGCGGGTGACAGCCGGCTGGGGCCGACCCAGCGCGCTGCGTGGCTCGACGAGCTGAGCGGCGAACAGGGTGACGGCCGCGTCGACGTGGTGGTCATCGGCGGCGGAGTCACCGGAGCCGGCTGCGCGCTCGACCTGGCGCTGCGGGGTCACAGCGTGGCCCTGCTCGAGCAGCGCGACCTGGCGTCGGGCACCTCGAGCCGTTCGTCGAAGCTGATCCACGGGGGCCTGCGCTACCTGCAGCGCCTGGAGTTCGGCCTGGTGAATGAGTCGCTCACCGAGCGCCGCCTGCTGCTGGGCCGGCTGGCGCCGCACCTCGTGCGGCCCGTGCAGTTCCTCTACCCCATCCGGCGGGGCTGGCGGGAACGGCTGCGCACCGGGCTCGGCATCGCTCTGTACAGCGCGATGGCCGGTCGGGGACGCCACGCCCATGGCTCGCACCGGCACCTCGGCAAGCGCGGCACCCGCCGCCTGGCGCCCGGCCTCGACGCCGACGTGGTGCAGGGCGCCATCACCTATTGGGACGGCCAGACCGACGACGCCCGACTCGTGGTGGCCATCGCCCGCACCGCTGCCGCCCATGGCGCACGCATCCTCACCTCCACCCGCGTGCAGGAGCTGGTGGTTGCCGACGGTGCGGTGCGGGGGGTCATCGCCCACTGCGGCGAGACCGGTCGCACGTTCAAGCTCGACGCCGATGCGGTGATCAACGCCACCGGCGTGTGGACGAGCCAGATCGAGCAGCTTGCCGACCGGGGCACGCAGCCCTCCGCAGGCGCCCGCACCCGCATCCGTGCGTCGAAGGGAATCCACCTGCTGGTGCCGCGGGAGCGGATCGACCTGCAGTGCGGGCTCATCGTGCCCACACCGCCCAGCGTGCTGTTCGTGGTGCCATGGGGCGAGCGCTGGATCGTCGGCACCACCGACAGCGACTGGGATCTCGACTACGCCCACCCCGCAGCCAGCAGCGCCGACATCGACCTGCTGCTCGAGCGCCTCAACGGCGTGCTGGCGCGCCCGATCAGCCGTGACGACATCTGCGGTGTGTATGCCGGGCTGCGACCGCTGGTGGCCGGCGATGCCCCCGATTCGGCTGAGCAGTCGGCCAAGCTGAGCCGCGAGCATGCGATTACCCGCGTGGCGCCGGGACTGGTCTCGGTGGCGGGCGGCAAGTACACGACCTACCGGGTGATGGCGGCCGACACGGTCGAGCTGGCGCTCGGCGAGGTGTGGGCGGCGCGGGGCCACACGGCGCCCCGGCTTCCCGGCCGCCGCCGTGACGCTGCCGCACGCCGGTCCGCCACGCTGGTCACGCCGCTGGTGGGTGCCGACGGCTACGAGGAGCGGCGGCGGCGTCACGACGAGCTCGGTGCCCGGGTGGGGCTGAGCCGCTCGACGGCCGCGCATCTGCTGGACCGTCACGGCGATCGGATCGACGAGGTGATCGAGCTGATCGCCGCCCAGCCCGACCTGGGCCAGCCCCTGGCAGAAGGGCTGCCGTACCTGCGTGCCGAGGTGGTCCACGCAGTACGCCACGAGGGGGCACTGCATCTCGATGACGTGCTGACCCGGCGCACACGGCTGTCGGTGGAATCGTGGGACCGCGGCGTCGACGCTGCGCAGGACGCGGCCGAACTGATGGGCGCCGAACTCGGCTGGTCACCCGACACCGTCGAGCGCGAGGTGTGGCACTACCAGGCACGAGTCGAAGCTGAACGCGACAGCCAAACGAGGCCCGACGACCAGACCGCCGACGCCGCCCGCCTCGGCGCCCCCGACATCCGCCGCTGAGTACTACGGCTTCGCCTGTTGTTTCCCGCTCTTGTTCCCCGTCCTGATGTGATGGGGCTCACGGGCCGCTCGGGCCACGGCTTCGCCTGTCGGCTCAGCCTCCTAGATTGACGCGATGGTCGTTGATTACGAAGTCCAGGGGCGGGTGGCGATCTTCACGCTGAACCGGCCCGAAGCCCGCAATGCCATCAGCCACGAGGTGTCCTCGGAGATGGAAGCCCATCTCGACAACTTCGAGGCCGATCCCGAGGTGTGGGTCGGGATCCTGGCCGGCACCGGCACCGTGTTCAGCGCCGGCGCCGACCTGAAGTCGGTGGCCGCCAAGAAGCCCATCGAGACCGACAAGGGCGGCTTTGCCGGGCTCGCCCGCTACCCCCGCACCAAGCCACTCATCGCGGCGGTGGACGGGGCAGCGCTGGCCGGCGGTCTCGAGATCGTGCTGTCCTGCGATCTTGTAGTGGCCTCGCCGCGGGCCCGCTTCGGCATTCCCGAAGTGAAGCGGTCGCTGGTGGCCGCCGCGGGCGGGCTGTTCCGCCTGCCGCAGGTGGTGGGCCGCAACGTGGCGCTGGAGCTGGCCATGACGGGCGATCCGATCTCGGCCGAGCGCGCCTACCAGCTCGGCCTGGTCAACGAGATGGCCGCCGAGGGCGAGGTGGTGCCCGCCGCAATGGAGCTCGCCGGGCGGATCATCGCCAACGCTCCCAAGTCGGTGCGCGAGAGCCGTGCCGTGGTACTCGAGAGCCATGCGCGCTCCGAGGACGACAGCTGGGAGATCACCAAGGACCACTTCCGCAACATCCTCGGCACCGAGGACTTCCTGGAAGGGCCACGGGCGTTCGTGGAGAAGCGCGATCCTGTGTGGACGGGCCGCTAGCCGAACCAAAAGGCGTATTTCGCGCCTGCCCACGTAGGGCAGACTCGCGGTCTGCACCGGCCGTCCGGCCGGGAGCTCAACTGGCAGATTCCGACACATCAGCCCGTCGCTCAACGAGGAGCAACGCCATGACCTACACCGCGCCCACCGACAGGTTCCGCTTCGATGCGCTGCGCGGCGGCGTAGAGGGCAAGCGCGTGCTCATCACCGGTGCCGGCAAGGACGGCGGCATCGGCCAGGCGATGGCGCTCAGCGCCGGGCTCAACGGCGCCGACTCGGTCGGCATCCACTTCCACCGCAGCTACGAGGACGGGTTCGACCTAGTCGACCGCCTGCGCGACGAGGGCGTGCACGCCTTCCCTGTGCAGGCCGACGTCACCAATCTGCGAGACCTGTGGGCCATCCGCAGCTACGTCATCGATCAGATGGGCGGCCTGCCGCCGAATCTGGTGATCTGCAACTCCGGGCTGACCGAGTCTGGCTACAGCCTCGGCCGCACGCTGCGGCCAGTCGAGGGCGAGTCGTCATCGCTGCGGCGGGCCCGGGTGCGACAGGCGTTCATCGAGAACCTGGAGCAGTCACGGCTGGTGCTCGACACCAAGGTCGACGGCTTCCTGGCATCGACCCACCTGTGGGCGGGCGAGGCGGTGTATGCCGACGAGCCAGCGCAGTTCGTGTACGTGTCGTCACGGCAGGCGGTGGACCCGGGCCCGGCCGTGCCCGGTTACGCGCTGTCGAACTGGGCAGTGCTGCAGCTTCCCAAGGTGCTGAAGGTGAACCTGGGCCGCAGCGCCGACCTCGTCACCTGCTTCACGCTGCTGCTGCCGTTCGTGCGCACGGGCATGACCAACGAGTACGCCGGCAACGAGCGGGTCTTCGGCCGCTGGCAGCCACGGATGCTCGAGCCATGCGAGATGGCCGAGGCGTTCATGGAGCTGCTGGCCCGACCCACCGACGAGACCGACGGCGCCATGTACGAGCTGATGGTGAACGCCGCTGAGGGCAGCGAGGCCGATCCGGTGGGTCCGCCCGCGGTCGAGCTGATCTGGCACCAGCTCGCGCTCAATCTCGACGAGCAGCCCGTCGGCTGGAGCGCCGCCGAGCCGCTGCGCTTCGGCTGACCTCGCAGGTTGGCAATCTGCAACTGAAAGACATCAGAAAATCGCGGAAGTCACCAGCGTTCTTCCTGCCACACTACTGAGAGCCGCACCCCGAAAGGTGCGGCTCTCAAGGGCCTAGCGCTGGTGCGCCGAGTTGGTTTGATAGCCCGGCCTCGGACGGTTCGATTCCGTCTAGGTCCACCAGC